>CALVKK010000008.1 GCA_944332645.1 uncultured Bacilli bacterium | reverse complement strand
CATAAAAGTAGCAATCCCTTCCGGAACATTATGGATAATTATCGCCAACATTGAAATAATGCCAACTCGATATAAATTACTATTATTATTTTTAGTAGGAATATACTTATCAATTAACATTGAAAATAAAACACCACACACGACAAAAATAAGCATATAAATAACAGCTGGAAACTTAGCAAATAAACTAGTTAATAATACATATGATTCAGGAATTAGATCAGTTATTGATACTGTCAACATGACACCGGCAGCAAAACTTAATGAAGCAATAATGATATTTCGCTTTTCTTTTTAATAAAAATAAATATAGTTCCTAACATCGTCGATAAACCTGCTATAATTGTTAAAATAAATCCCATATTGACATTGTTCATATAATCACCTATAAAATTATATGAATTTAAAAAAAAATACTATTTCTAGTATTTTCAAACAGCCTTCTTATGATCTTTTCATTCTTCTTAAAAGATCCTTGTCTTTAATGCGATATGATTCAATCGCTTTTTGTAAAGCTTTATTGTATGTCCAATCATCTAAGTGACAGTTTTTTAAAAAATTAATGGTTTTGCCATAATATTTAACCAAACACATTGAAATTAACCAAGAATTAGCCATTTTTACATAGTATTCTGTCGTTATAATAGAATCTGATATTTCTAATACAGTATCAATATAATTATCGTTTAAATAGTAAAATAATAGCACTATCCCTACTCTTTTTATGAATGGTTTTTCACTTCTTAGATATTCTTTTATCTTGATCAAACAACTATCTAAGTTTTTACTGACGATTTTATAATTCATAACTACAGAATCACATGTAGCCCACGAATCTATAAACTTAATATAATCATCAAATAAGATGACCGATTCTTCAAAACTGACTTTTAAATAAGTTATTACTAGACCATGCAACATTATTTCCTCGTAATATTGATGTTGATTATTTTTAATAAAACTCATATAATCAACTTTAGCTATATTTTTAGCAATGTTTTTCAAAATTGGTAATCGAATTCCTATAATATTATCAGTTTTGATTATTTTTTGATTAAACTTACGATATTCATCATCTTTTAAACTAAATAAATACTCAATAAATTTTTTATAATCTTTGTTAAAATCAACCGTGAGGATGAAATTTACTATATTCATCTTTTAATTTTTGATTAGAAATATGAGTATATATTTGTGTTGTCGATAACGAACTATGTCCAAGCATTTCTTTAATGCTGACAATATCGGCACCTCTATCTAACAAGTGAGTAGCGAAAGAATGTCTTAAAGTATGTGGGGAAAACTCGGTTTTAATATTTTTTTTAATCGCTAGTTCTTTCACTAATTTATAAAAACTTTGTCGTGATAATTTCTTACCATGATTATTTAGAAAAACATAATCTGTATTTTCTTTTAATAATTGATTTCGATATTCACTAATATATATTTTTACGAAATAAATTGCGTAATCACCAATCGGTATAATTCTTTCTTTGCTACCCTTACCGATTGTTCTTAATAAATCCATTTCTAGATCGATATCATTAAGTTTTAAATTAACTAATTCGCTTACTCTTAATCCCGTTGCATACATTAGTTCTAACATTGCCTTATTACGATAGCTATATTTGTTTAATAAATCAATGTCCAATAAGGATTTTACCTCATCATAAGATAATACTTTAGGCAAAGTTTTTCTTAATCTAGGAACTTCTAAATACTCAATGGGATCAGTTACGAAGCGATTAGAGATAACTAAAAACTTATAAAATGTTCTTAAAACCGATATGTTATGATTAATCGAATTTGTTGAAAGTTGATTCTGTTTTAAATATTTAGTATATCCCATAATATCTTTACGCTTAATATCATTAATATTTAAGTTTTTTTGTTTTATATATTTGTAATACTTGTATAAATCATTCATATAAGAATCGATTGTCTCATTGCTATATTTTTTATCAATTAGTAAATAAGTCTTAAATTCTAAGGCTTTGTCGTTAAATTCATCAATGTTTGATTCAAATTTCATTTTATTCACCTATTTAATTATACCATACTATATTAATTTTTATCATTTTTTGATAAAATAGATATGAGGTGGTTTGATGGAACCGTTAGCTTTAATCTTAAGACCTAAAAAATTAAACGAAATTGTAGGACAACAACATTTAATTGGTGAGAATAAAATTTTAACTAATTTAGTTAAAAATAAACATATTTTTTCGCTGATATTATATGGTAAACCTGGAATTGGTAAAACGAGTATCGCTAATGCGATTGTCAATGAATTAAATGTTGAGTATATTTCTTTAAATGCGGTTATTAATAATAAAAAAGATTTTGATCTAGCTGTAATTCAAGCTAAAGAGAATAACGGATTGATAATTATCATGGATGAAATACATCGTTTAAATAAAGATAAACAAGATCTATTATTACCATATTTAGAAAACGGTTTAATTACTTTAATCGGTTTAACAACATCTAATCCTTATCATAGAATTAATCCTGCGATCAGAAGTCGTTGCCAAATATTCGAATTAAAAGAATTAAACGATGAGGATATTCTATCTGCTCTAAAAAGAGCTACTACCTATTTAAAAGATATTAAAATCAATGATGAAAGTTTAAACTATATTGTAAAGTTATCTGGTGGCGATTTAAGATATGCTTATAATCTTCTTGAAATTGCTTATTATTCATCTAACGATAAAACCGTTACCTTAGAACAAATAAAAAAAATAAACAGTAAACCTGTATTTTTTCACGATAAAAATGAAGACGGACATTATGATGTTTTATCCGCTTTTCAAAAATCGATTAGAGGTAGTGATGTAAATGCTAGTCTACATTATTTAGCTAGGCTTATCGAAGCAGAAGATCTAGATAGTATTTATCGTAGAATGTCGGTTATTGCTTATGAAGATGTTGGTTTAGCCAATCCTTCTATGGGACCTAAAGTAGATGCTTGTATCAATGCTTGTGAAAGATTAGGATTACCAGAAGCTAGAATACCACTAGCTAATATAGTTATAGAATTAGCACTATCACCTAAATCTAACTCAGCGGTTATGGCAATCGATTCTGCCTTAAATGACATTAGAAGTGGCAATACTGGTAATGTTCCTAATCATATTAAAACTAATTCTAAAGATTATTTATATCCGCATAATTATCCTAATGCTTTTGTCAAGCAACAATATTTGCCTGATAAAATTAAAAATAGAAAATACTATATTCCTAAAGCTAATAGTAAATATGAGTTAGCTTTAAAAAACATTTATGAAAAATTAAAAGAATTACAAGATAAAAATGATTGAAACTTATTCAATCATTTTTTAATCAGTCTATAATAATATTGAAATTAATTGTGAATAATAATTATTTAATTATCACTTTTTCATACTAAAATACGACGTATCAGTATCCAAAGTAATTCCTCTTAATTCAGCCATTTCGGTAATTGTCACAAAAGCATAACCTTCTTTTTGCAATTTTTCCATCGCAAGTAAAGCTCCATCGACGGAAGATTTATATATATCATGAACTAAAACAATAGCTCCATCGTGTGCATGTTCAATAATTTCGTTGGCCACTCTATTTTTATCCTTATATTTCCAATCTAAAGGATCAATATTCCATAAAATTATATTCATATTAGTAATTTCTTTACCATGACTAGTTAAATTGCCATAAGGAGGTCGTAATAACGACGGCATTTTGCCTATTACATTTTTTATAGCTTCATTTGCTTGTTTCATTTCTTCCATTAAAGCACTGTCACTTAATAAATTCAAGTTACGATGATTATATGTGTGACTACCTATATCATTTCCTTCTAAATATGCCCTTTTGATCGTTTCTTTATTGCTTTCTACTCTGCTTCCTAAAACGAAAAATGTGACTTTGGCATCATATTTATCTAAATTATCTAATAAATAATTAGTATAAGTTTTGCTTGGGCCATCATCGAAAGTAAAAGCAATTAATTTTTTATCTTGATATTTTGATAAATCTCTTGAAACTGGTGTCATATTAAATACTTCTTTATCTTTGCTTATACTCTGATATTCATCTTTTAATAAATCATTTATTTCTTCATAAGGTATAGTAATTTTTATTTCACCATCAGCCCACGAAGCAACTTGATAAGGTGGAAACAATATTTCTAATCCATATTCTGCAAATTTAAAATGTCTATAATTATCTATAGTTGGATCTGTACCTCTTTTTACCCATAATTCATCGAAATTTTTATCTTCTATATTTAAAATATAATAGTAAGCTATACTAGATAATTTTTTAAATGAATATTCATCTTTAAAAAAATATTTTAAATCAACAAATTCTTTAGTATCATTATCATAATAATAACTTGTATCATCTCTAGTATAATGAGCACCACCTACATAAGCATAAGTTGTCATATATACATAAGATATATTTTTATATTCACTAACATTAACATTTAAGTTAAAATCATATTTTGGTTGTTCAATTTCTTTTGACTTTTCAACAGTAGTAAGAAATCCATATTTTTGATAATTTACATATTCTTCAATTTTATCCATAATTTTTTTATTATCTATATTAGGATAATCTATCTTTAAATCATAAGTGTCGGTACTTTCTAATATATGCTCTTCTTCAAGTTTGATGTAACCTTTAACTACAAAAATACTACTTATTGAAAGTAATAAACTTAAACTTAATATCAAAAGTTTTCCTTTTCTATTCAATTTTCGTTTCATACATACCTCCTAATAATAATATGTCACAAAATAACGTTATTTTCTAGTATACCAAAAAAATAAATATAAGCAATATTGTTATATTATTTATAGATTATTTTACATGTTTATTTACATATATATAACAAAACAATTGTTATTTAATATTTTATTTTTTTATTCATTGTTATTATATAATTATAGAATATATAGCTAAGTTTGTGTAAAATAGTTAATCAATATATCTGATGCTATATTTCTATTAGATTATAATAAATATAGCTGAAAAAAGCCAGTGGATCATTCGATTTATTTTTGTTATCCTACAAGCAATTTTAATATGTTTTTTCAAATTTTATCCAAACCTATTGCATATTTTTGCATAAATCACACTTCATACAAAAATTATAGAAAATATAAATAAAAAAAAAAAAAAAAAAAAAGAAAAATTTTTTCTTTTTTAACTGGTGACCTTTCTTGATTGAATTTCAGCTATTTTTTCAAATACCTCTGATGCATTTGATTCATTAATTTCAGTATAACCTAATTCTTTTAAAGCCTGAACTTTGACAGCATTCAATTCCATAGTACGACTCATTTTTTCTTCAATTTTATGTTCAATCTGAGTTACAAATCTCTCATGAGATGCCGCAATCTTACTTTTTGAAGCCCCACCACCATTATATAAAGAGAATGCTGAAAATAAAATACTTTCAAAAATAAATTGTTGTTCCTCATCAAATACAAATTCCATTGGCTTAGTAAAACCAGTGGCTTTAGAAACATAGCCTAAAATATATTTTAATTCTTTAGAACTATTGATTGCTTGTAAATAATGGTATAAATAAAGTAAAATATAATATCCTTCACTATCGTTTTCATCTTCTACTTTTTCTTTTAACAATTCGATAATATCTTGTAACAAAATTGTTTCTTTTTTGCCTAATCCTTCAAATAAATTATCATTATTTTCAGTTCTTTCACTTTTACATAGTGAATTCAACCGATCATCAACTTCATATATATAATCAGTTGTAATCTTAATTTTAGAAATATCATCTGTTGATTTAATTCCTAATAAGTTTAATAACAACACTTTTTTATCTTTAGGCCATTTGTTAATACTATCTAGTTCTAAATAATTGTATATCATCTGTCTAGAAACGCCTAAAAATTTCGCTAATTTTACTTTTGAAATGCCAAGTTCATGTAATATTTCGTTTAATTTATCCATCCTTACAACCCTCCTATACTAATTTTATCACATTATTGTCAAATGTCAAGTGTAAATAAAAAGTATATCAAAAGAAACTTTATAAATACCAAAGTTTCTTATTATTCTTTCTTACTTCCTCTATTATTCCACCGCCAAGACATTGTTCATTAAGATAAAAAACACAAGCTTGTCCTGGCGTGACTGCCTTTATTTTTTGTGGATATTTAACTAAGATATGTTTGTCGTCAATCAACTCTAAATAAACTTCATTATCAGGTTGACGATATCTAAATTTAGCGGTACATTTACTAGGTTTTTTATCACTTAACCAATTAACATCTGTAATCACACACGAATCACTATATAAATACTCATTATCTTCCCCTAAAGCAACATATAAAATATTACTATTTAAGTCTTTACCGACTACAAACATTCTATTTTCATAACCACCAATGTTTAATCCCCTTCTTTGACCAATCGTATAATACATCAATCCAATATGTTTTCCAATAATTTCGTTAGTTGTAATATCGACAATACTGCCATCTTGATTGGGCAGATAATTTTCTAAAAACTTTGTCATATTACGCTCACCTATAAAACAAATACCTGTCGAATCCTTTTTCGTAGCTGTAACCAAATCATACTTATCAGCTATTTCTCTTACTTCCTTTTTTGTCAAGTGTCCAATAGGAAATAAAACATTTGTAAACTGGTCTTTTCTTACTTGTGACAAAAAATAAGTTTGATCTTTATTGCTATCTATTCCTCGTAATAACTTTCCATTTTCTATTCTGGCATAATGACCTGTCGCTATATAATCAGCTCCTAATTTATTAGCCGCTTTAGCAAACATATCAAATTTGATATATTTATTACACATAATATCAGGATTAGGAGTGCGACCTTTTTTTAATTCTTCTAAAAAATATGTAAAGACATAATCCCAATATTCTTTAATGAAATCAATTCGATGTAATGGAATCCCTATTTTCTTACATACTTTTAAAGCGTCATTATAATCTTGCTCTTGAGGACAAATATTATTATTAAGAGTAGGATTCCCCAATATATCGTTATTAACCGAAGCATCCCAGTTTCGCATGAATAAACCAATTACTTCATATCCCTGTTCTTTAAGTAAAATCGCAGCAACACTGCTATCAACACCGCCTGACATACCTATTACAACTTTTTTCATAAGACCACCGCATTTATTATATCACATTATCTAATGAATGTAATAATAGATTTAATTAATCTAGGCATTAAATATGTATCATATAGGCTCATTAAAATAATTATAATTAAAACAATAAATAATATTTTAAAGTATTTATTCATTACTATTTTAAAATCTAAAGTTTTCTTCTTAAATATTAAATAAATCATTTTAAAAGAAAAACTCATCGAATACATGACTAACAATATTAAAAATAGTAAACTTATAACTTGTCCTGGAAAAGTATATATTAAACCAAACAATATACCTTTTGTCTTAAATGTTGAGATAATGGCTCCAAGACTAAAACCTAAAATAAAAGTTTTACTAAAAAACATAAATATGATAATTGGCAAACCAATTACTGAAATTCCTAATAACCATATAATTAAAACATATAAAACATTGTTAATCAAATTGTTTTTTAAAGCTAATGAAAAATCTAATTTATTTTCTTCAACATTATTCAAAAAATCATTTAAATGTTCACTTACCAAACTTTTATCAGATTGATTTAAAATAGTTACAAATATTGATCCTACTGTTATTCCAATAATTAATAAAATTAACAAAAATAGTAATATTTTTTTATCTAACTTTACTTTAACTTTTAGTTTGTCCATTATTTTCATTATCTCACCTATTTAAGACTATTAAAAAAAATAAAAAATATTCCTTTTTTAATAATTTTATGATAGAATTGTTATAGGTGATTAAATGAAAAACGAAAAAGTAGGAAGAGTTGTTGCTATTGTTATGTTATTGATTATGGTTATATCAACTGTTGCATCGTTGATATTCGTTTAAAATAATATAACCACATTAAAATTATCAGTATATATAGAATATACTGTTTTTTTGTTTAAAATAATCAATATTCTTCCTTTTTATCATTTACTTCTATAAACCATTTACCAATACTTGTATTCATGAACCGATCGATTTCTACTTCGGTTCTTATTTGTTTGTTCTTATATAATGGATCACATACTATAAAACAATTATCTTGGTATCCACAAATTAGAATCGCATGATACCTTCCTAAAATTTCTCCAGCCAGAATAATCAAACTCCCTTCCCCAATTTTTTCTTTCAATAATTGAGAGCTAATATCAACACCACTTATAATTTTTGTTCCTTATATATTTAACAATTTATAATTAAAAAAGAGGAAATATCCTCTTAATTTTCGCCTTCCTCTAACATATTAGTAATGAAAATTCCATATCCCTTATGTGGGTTATCTACGACGACATGCGTAACTGCACCGACTATGTACTCTCCCTGAATTATTGGTGATCCACTCATTCCTTGTACAATTCCATTAGTCTTCTCTAATAGCTCTTCATCGACAATTTTAAATGATATATTTTTTGTGTCTTGATTATTATTTATTTTAGTGATCTCGATTTCATATTTTGAAACAGTGTTACCATCTAAAACGGTTAGGATTTCAGCATAACCAGTTTTAATCTCACTAGGTTGCGCGACTTTATATAGATTAGTATTTTCAAAATCATTAGTATAATTACCAAATATCCCTTTAACGGTATTTTCAAACACTGTGCCATTGATAGAATCAGTTATGATTTTAGCGTTTTTCTCACCTGGAACTCCATTAGAACTAGGTTCAATATCAGTAACGTTAGATTCATAAATATTACCACTAGAAATAGATAAAATTTTTCCTGTACGACTATCTGTGATTTCATGACCCAAAGCACCAAATAACTTAGTATTAGGATCAATATAAGTTAAAGTACCAATACCAGTTACACTATCTTTAACATAAATACCAGTTTTATAACTGCCATTTTCTTTAATCAACTGTAAATTAACTGTTTTAGTTTTATTATCCCTTATAAACCCTACTGTTATATTACCATCGCTAGTTTTGATTTTATTAGTTAAATCATAAATAGAATTAATTTTAACATCGTTAATAGCCGTAATCAAATCTCCCATTTCCAATCCAGCATCGCGAGCAATATATGAATCATTTACTTTGTAAAAACCTACAACCATTACACCATCCATCTTTAATTCGATACCAATGTTATCCCCACCAACAATAACATAGTCAGAGTAAGCTTGAGCAAAAATTGGAATCCAAAGTAGTGTTAAAAGAAGTGAAAGAAATGTTTTTTTAAACATACAAAACATCTCCTTTTCTAATTTCACAGACTACAATAGTAGTATTTACTAAAAAAGAAGACTTATTCTTCAATTTCTAAATCTTCTAAAGTTCCGTTTTCTGTAACAATTTTATTAATATTTTCTTCGATATTTTTTAATTGTTCGTCACATTCTTTAATTAATTTCATAGCTTCACTATATTTATTGATTGAATCTTCAAGATCACTATTATCATTTTCCAAATTAGCGACGATCTCTTCTAATTTTTTTATTTTTTCTTCAAATTTCACAATTTACCTCCTCGACATATACAGTTACGTTACCATCATTTAACTTAATACATAAAGTATCATTTTTATTTATTTTTTTAACACTTTTAACAATTTTATCATTTTTATAGGTTAAACTAAAACCACGCTTTAAAATATTTAAAGGATTAACCAATTCTAATTTAGCTATTAAGTTATTTAGATAATTAATATTATTGTCTAATTTCAATTTAATATTCTGATTTAGTTTTTCTTTGATAATTGCCAATTTATCCCTATTTTTTTCATACAATATTTGCGGATTATTTAAAATATAAGAATTTTTAATGTTGTTTAAATAAAGTTTTTTAATTTCTATTTTTTTTAAAACTATTTCATTTATTTTAGTATTGATTAAATCAAGTTTTTGCTTTTTATTTTCATAAATAATAGTGGGATTTTTTAAAACATAAGAATTACTTAAACTATCTAAATATAGTCTTTGAATATTTATTTTTTTAAAAATATCTGTGCTCAATCTAATTTTCAACTGATCGATATATTTACTCAAATCAGCTAAATTAGGAACGGCCATTTCAGCAGCTCCAGTTGGTGTTGGCGCTCTTAAGTCAGCGACAAAATCAGCAATCGTATAATCAACTTCATGTCCAACTGCACTGATAATTGGAATTTTAGATTTAAAAATAGCACGAGCGACAATTTCTTCATTAAAAGGCCACAAATCTTCGATTGACCCACCACCACGACCAACTATTAAAACATCTAAATCGTAAGTATTAGCTAATTCGATATTTCGAACAATATCTTTACTAGCATTTTCACCTTGAACTAAACTAGGAAATAAAATAACTTGTCCAATAGGATATCTTCTTTTAATGGTGGAAATAATATCCTTGATTGCAGCTCCTGTATTGGCTGTTATAACACCAATTTTGTCAGGGTACTTAGGAATTGGTTTTTTGTATTTTTCATCAAACAATCCTTCACTAGCTAATTGTTTTTTTAATTTTTCAAACGCAACAAATAAATTACCAATCCCATCTTCTAACATTTCTTCGACATATATTTGATAATTACCAGTAGCCTCATAAACACTAATTCTGCCTCTTACTAACACCTTAGTTCCATCCATTGGAGTAAAATTTAATTTTCTAGCATTATTATTAAACATAATTGCGTTAATTTTACTTGATTCATCTTTGATTGAAAAATATAAATGACCGGTTGAATGCAATTTAAAATTAGATATCTCACCTTTAATAAACACTTGTTGTAATTTTTCATCAGTATCCAATTTGTTTTTTATATAACGATTAATTACGCTAACTGTCAAATATTTATCATTCATGTTCCACCATCTCATGATAAACTTTATCTAATACAGCATTAATCATCTTAACAACACTTTCATCACTATATAATTTGGCTAGTTCAATCGCTTCATTAATGGATACTATACAAGGTGTATCAGTATATAATAATTCATAAATTCCCATTCGTAATATTGCAATATCGGTACTACCCAATCGATCAATAGTCCAATTATTTAAATATTTATTAGCTATTTTATCAATATCATTTTGATATGTAATAACTCCGTAGACAATATCCTTAACAAATTCATTATCTATTTCCAAATTTTCTTTTAATAGTTCATCAATGTCATAAAGCATTTTATTTTTCTCATAAACAACGACTTGATAAAGAATCGTCATTATAATTCTTCTAGCTTCACTTCTATTTAACTGTTCCATAATATACCTCTTTTTTATAATATTCATTATACCACGAAATATGTAAAGAATAAAAACAAATCATAAAGGTTAAACATTAAGCAATTATTTAATCTTTTCTTTTAAATTATATAAGAAAGTAATCGCATCTAATGGAGTCATTTTCAAAGGATCGATTTTTTTTATTTCTTTTTCAATTTCCGATTCATTATCTTTCAAATCATCTAATGGTAATGTTCCTTGAATAATGATATCTCTTTTAATTTCTTTTTTTTCATATACTTTTAAAATTTGATTTGCTCTTTTAATTAAACTATCTGGTAAATTAGCTAATTTTGCGACATGAATTCCATAGCTCTTATCGATACTACCATCTTTTATTTTATGTAAAAATGTAATATTACCATTTTCTTCATATGCCGATACATGAATATTTTTTAAATTGATTAAATTATTCTCTAAATCTGTCAATTCATGATAATGTGTTGAAAATAATGTCTTGCAATGAATATTGTCATGAATATACTCGATAATAGATTGTGCTAAAGCCATACCATCAAATGTAGCAGTACCGCGACCTAATTCATCAAATAAAATTAAAGAATTTCTAGTTGCATTAGAAATCGCATTATTAGCTTCGTTCATCTCAACCATAAAAGTGGATTCGCCACTAACTAAATCATCACTAGCACCAATTCGTGTAAAAATTGCATCAAAAACTGGTAAACTTGCTTCTTTAGCTGGTACAAAGCAACCAATTTGTGCCATAATCACAGTTATCGCTAACTGACGCATATATGTTGATTTTCCAGCCATATTAGGACCTGTAATTAACAAAATATTTGTCTTCTCATCCATAATTATATCATTTGGAACATATTCTGTTTCTAAAACTTGTTCGATAACAGGATGTCGGTTATCAATAATATCGATAATTCTTTCATCAGTTAAAATAGGACGAACATAATTATAATTTGTCGAAACATTGGCAAATGATTGCAAACAATCAATTTCACTTATAACCTTAGCAATACTTTGTAATTTTGGTATATATTTTTTTACTTCTTCTTTTATTTCAATAAATAATTGATATTCCAAATCAATTATTTTTTCTTCGGCATTTAAAATTAAATTTTCTTTTTCTTTTAAAACAGGACTAATATATCTCTCACAATTAGATAATGTTTGTTTTCTTTCATAGCCATACTCATCTTTTACTAAAGATAAATTACCACGAGATATTTCGATATAATAGCCAAAAACTTTATTGTATCCAACCTTTAAATTCTTAATACCAGTTCTATCTTTTTCTTGATGTTCAAACTTAGCAATAAAATCTTTGCCACCTTTTCGTAACTCTTTTAACTGGTCTAATTCCTGATTATATCCATCTTTAATAATGTAACCTTCCTTAATAGTAACAGGTGGATTTTCATAGATACTTCTTTCTAATAATTTGTATAATTCATCTAAAGTCTCGATGTTTTTATAAAAGTCGATTTTAGTTAAAATATCTTTAATATTAGGTAATACTTTTAAAGA
This sequence comes from uncultured Bacilli bacterium, assembly GCA_944332645.1. Classification (GTDB taxonomy): domain Bacteria; phylum Bacillota_I; class Bacilli_A; order RF39; family UBA660; genus Faecisoma. The sequence goes on along the minus strand of CALVKK010000008.1, from coordinate 7,964 downwards.
ATTTTTAAGTTGTAACATATCTCTTGCATTGGCAGTACCAAAAGCAATTCTTCCTGATAATCTTTCTAAATCGTAGACCTCTTTTAAATAATTTTCTAAATCGTTAGTCAACAAAAATTCGTCGATTAACCTAGAAACACAATCATATCTTCTATTTATTTCTCTTTTATCGACTAAAGGATTTTCAATAAAATTTTTAAGCATTCTCGATCCCATGGCTGTTTTTGTTTTATCTAATAACCAAAGTAATGAATGATTTCTTTGCTTTAAGCGTAAAGTCTCTGTAAGTTCTAAATTACGTTTAGTATGAATATCCATCTTTAAATAATCATTATTATCTTTAATAATTGCTTTCTGAAGATGGGACAAATCACGAAATTGAGTATAATTGACATAACTAAGCAAATACTTAATGGCTTCAATTAATCTAATATCATTAATATCTTCATAAACATAACAATACTGAATTAAATCTTCTTTTTGATCAAATAAAGAAACGGTAATTTTAAAATTATTTTTTAAGACTGAATAAATGTTTTTATCAAAATTGCTATTTAAAACAATTTCTTTAATTCCAATACTAACTATTTCACTAACTAGTTTAACGGAACTATGAGGCAGTAGTAAAACATAAATTTCACCGGTTGTTATATCACTGTAACAAACAGAATATCCATGATCAAAATCAAGAATACAGCCAATATAGTTATTTTCTTTTTCATTTAATGAATCGTTAAATAAAGTGCCACTACTAACTATTTGAACCATTCCCCTTTTAACTATTCCTTTGGCGTTTTTAGGATCTTCTAACTGTTCACAAATTCCTACTTTATATCCTTTTTCAATTAATTTATCGATGTAAACACTAGCTGAATGATAAGGAACACCACACATTGGAATTCGTTCGTCTAAGCCTGCTGATTTGCCAGTTAATGTAAGCTCTAATTCTCGAGAGACAATCAAAGCATCTTCAAAAAACATTTCGTAAAAATCACCTAAACGATAAAACAAAATTATATCTTTATTACGTTTTTTTTCCTCAATATATTGTCGCATCATCGGCGTTACTTTATTTATATCAACACTGTCTAACGTCACTTCATACCACCTCTTATGATTATATCAAAAATAACCATTAATCGCAAACATAAAATTATGTTTTTTAATTATAGTTACGCAAGTAAGTGATGGCATCATCAATATGACTTACAACAACTAAATTGATATTTAATTCATTTTCTTCGATTGCTTGTTTAGCTTCTTCATAATTAGCCTGTGGAACAAAGAAAATATCAGCATTTTCTTTTTCAGCAGCTTTTAATTTATACTCAACTCCACCGATTGCTCCAACGTTACCATTCTCATCGATTGTTCCTGTGCCAACAATTTTAAGACCATTAGTCAAATCCTCAGGAATTAAGCAATCATAAATTGCAAGTGTCATCATAAATCCTCCTGATGGACCAGATTCCGATTTATTAAAGTTAAATGATACATTTTTAGATGGTACTACCTCTTTTGTTTCACAAATCATTATTCCTACTAAATATTCTCCATTGATATTTTTCTTATTGGCGTATCTAATATACTCCTTACCATCGTTAATAACTTTAAATTTTATACTATCGTCCTGTTCGATTAAAGTTAAAACTTCTTGTTTGTTATTGACTGTTTGACCATTTACCTCGATAATCTCATCCCCTATTTTTAAATCAGTATCCGCACCTTCATAAATATAAATAATATTTACAGTTCGTCTCTTAACTTCATAATCTATATTTGCTTTTTGAAAGGCAACAATCACAGCGTTTTGATTAGCTTCCTCTAATAGAAGATGATTTCGAAATTCTATATCTTGAACAGTTTCATTACTAGCAACTATATCTTCATTTTTTATAATATCCCAATCATCGTTAAAATAAGCAAAAATTAAAGTTGGTATCGTTGCTTTAAACTCCGATATATAAGCTAAATTAAAAGTGCCACTACTATCACTGCTATCTTCTACTTCAATTCTAGAAGAAACCTCGATAAGACCTCCAGGTGCATCGATATAGTAAGGTAATTCAAAAGTGAACACAAAAAACAAAGTTATTAATATTAAAATAAACTTATAATTTTCTTTGATATAGTATTTAATTTTGGCATATATTTTATTAAACATTGAATCCTCCTTAGAAAATGAGTTGAAAGTATGAAGAAAAAAATTGTTAGTATTTTAATAATGATATGTTTAATATTTTGTACTTATGAAATTTTAAGTGAATCACAAACTATCATGAGCTCGGTTACTTATTCGTTTAATATTTGGATCACTAATGTTTTTCCTTCATTATTTCCTTTTTTTGTTTTGTCGGAAATTTTAATAAATTATGGTTTTATTGAACTAATTGGTGAACTGTTTAAACCAATATTCGAAAAAATATTTAAAATGCGTGGTAATTCAGCATTTATATTTATACTTAGTTTAGTATCAGGTTGCCCTAGCAACGCTAAATATACAAGAGAATTATATCTTCAAAAAAAAATCACTGAACAAGAAGCAACCAAGATTCTAATGTTTTCTCATTTTTCCAATCCATTATTTATCTTAGGAACCATTTCCGTTACTTTTCTTCAAGATAAAAGATTAGGTTTAATTGTTTTAATTTCACATTATGTATCTAATATTATTATTGGTATATTGGTAAGAAATTATCATCCAAGTCCGCCTACACACGATAAATTTTCTTTTAAAAAAGCAATTCTAATGATGCATAACAGAAGAATTAATAATGATAAAAGATTTGGTTCAATTATCACTAATTCTCTTATCAATAGTCTTAATACATTATTACTTATTTTAGGAGTTATTACAACTTTTTTAATTATTACAACTATCATTGACAATAACTTTCATCTTTCGTTGTTCAACAAGTCATTAATCAGCGGCTTTTTAGAAATGACACAAGGCTTAAAACATGTCAGCCTACTAAACACAACTGGCGAATATAAAGCGATATTAATTTGTATGATTATTTCATTTGGTGGTTTATCAGTTCATACACAAATTTTAAGCATTATCAGTGATACAGATATAAAATACAAGCCTTTTTTGCTCGCAAGATTAATGCACTCTGTTATTTCTAGTGTACTTTGTTATCTTATTCTTAAAATTTAACTTGTAGAATAATCAGGTATTTCGAGATTGTTTAAATTAGAATTGTATTGATATATAACCCTAACACCAAAATTTTGATTTTTAATCTTATCACTATATATTGGTATATCAATGATAACCATCGCGTTGTTAGCGTAATTGTTAAAAGTTGCTGCATACGAAATTGCAATATTAGGATTAGCAAAATAACTTCCTTCAGGAAGATTAGTTTTATAATTTCCAAATTCTAAAGTCTTATTAGTCAAATCCAATACTAATCGTTCAGTATCACCATCAGTATAATTAAAATTTAAGCAATACAAACCACATTTAGAAATAGTTGCTATTTCCTTATTATTTAATGATGAATTTAGTTTGTTGCTGATAAGTGATTGTTTATTTAGTAATTCAGTTTTTATAATACTATTATCGTATAATTCTTTTAAACTAATAACCAATTGAAATAAAAATATTGATATTATCATAACTAAAGCAAAAGAAACTAGTAATTCGACAACCGTCGCTCCTTTTTTATGCTTCACAAATATTCCTCCTTTAAATTTGTAAAGTAGCATAAGTGTCATCTTCAAATTCAATCATAATACGATAAGAACCACTGTTGGATGAGTTGATTGATTTAATGAACATAGCAAAACCTGCACTGATAGAATTAATGGAATCGACATCATCTTTTAATGCTGTTACATCACTAATGGTAAACAAGACTTGTTTAGCTTTAATATTATCAAATAATGTTTGACAATAAACATATTCGGTAAAATAACTATTCGAACAAGTAGTCAAATCAACATATTTAGTAATATTATCGTTCAAAACTTGCGTTATATTTTCCGTTCCATTATTGATGATAAACTTTTTGACCTCGTTTGTTAGATACAGATTATTGACACTATTGTATTTAAAAGTGCGGTTAAAACCGTTATTTACGGAATTAAATTGGACATAAATAAAAACTAAGCTAGACATGACAACCGTTGCAATGACAATAGTTTCAGCTAAGATAAATCCCCTTTTTCTATTTTTTTTCATATTTATCTCCTTTTATCTTGAATTTAGCTTAAATATATTATATAATATTTTCAGAATAAAAACTAGTCCTAACAGCATGAAAGGGGTTGAAAGACTATGATAAGACAATTTGATTATGAAAAAATGCCAGTTGTCGAAATAGTAAATGAAATAATGGTCGATGCTAGTAAACGTGGAGCTTCGGATATTCATTTTGATCCATTGGATGAGTATATGCGTATTAGAATTAGAATAGATGGTACTTTACATAACTATTCTACTGTTCCAAATTCAATCAAGAAAAATTTAATTACACGAATTAAAATTATTTCAGGCATGAACATCACAGAATCTAGGTTACCACAAGATGGAGCTATTAAAGCAACATTACAAGACACTAATCTTGATCTTCGTGTTTCATGTATTCCAACAAACAACGGTGAAAAGATCGTTATCCGTATTTTAGATTATTCGATGAGTTTAGCTGGTGTTGAAAATTTAGGATTTAGTGATGCTAATTTTAAAAAGGTATTAGAGATGATTAGCGCACCTAATGGTATTATTTTAGTGACCGGTGCAACAGGTACTGGTAAGTCAACAACCGTATACTCTATCTTACAAAGATTAAATACTGAACAAACAAATGTTGTTACTGTTGAAGATCCCGTTGAAATGAATATTGAAGGAGTCAATCAAATCCAAACTAACAGTGAAATTGGACTTACCTTTGCAACCGCCTTACGTTCAATATTGCGTCAAGATCCAAACATAATCATGATTGGAGAAATTCGTGATACTGAAACAGCTAAAATTGCAGTTAGAGCTTCTATTACTGGACATTTAGTCCTATCGACAATTCATACTAACAACTCTTTAAATACAATTGAACGTTTACTTGACATGGATGTAGAAAGATATTTATTAGCTAGTTCTTTAGAAGGTATCATTTCTCAAGTTTTGGCTCGCAAATTATGTCCACACTGTCGTACTTTGAGGAAAACTAATGAATATGAAAAAAAATTGTTTAAAACTGTCTTAAATAAAGATGTTGAGCAAATATATACAACTGAAGGATGTGAAGAATGTGGTAATGGTTACTCTGGACGTATTGCAATTCACGAAGTATTATTATTCAATCAAGAAATTAGGGATGCAATAAGTGCAGGTATTCGCCGTGATCAATTAAGAGATTTAGTATATAAGTCAGATGTTAGTACTCTTTTAGAGGACGGTTTAGAGAAAGTTTTAATGGGCTTGACTACGGTTGAAGAAGTCATAAAATTAATCGAATTGGAAGACGATGAAAAAGGATCTAGGGCTTATGGATTAAAAATGGCGCTTAACAATACAGCATTAACCAAGGAGAACAATGAATCCAAATCATTTGAACCCGATGAAATAAAACAGCAACCGATACCAAATACTACAAATAATGAAATAAAAATTGAATACAATGAACCTAAACCAATTAAAATTGAAATACCAGAGTCAGAAATTAAAAAAACAGAAGAAATTAAACAACCCCAAACCTTAAACGATTTAATTAATCGAAATAATAGTTTAAAAGATAATTTATGATTATCTTTTTTGTTATAAAAAAAAAGATTTTGAATTTACAAAATCATCAATAATACTGATATACCTAATAATATTCGATAGATCATGAATATCTTAAAGTCATGTTTTTTAAGATATTTTAATAAAAAAGAAATACATAACAATCCAATTACAAAAGATATTAAAATACCTATTCCAAAAATAGATAAATTTTCGCTAATAATAGTGAGAGTATTATCTTTAAGCAAACTAAACAAAGTGGCTCCGGCAACTACTGGAACTGATAAATAAAAAGAAAACTTTGCACTATCTTCACGATTTAAACCTAAAGCACGACTGGCCGTAATAGTTGTACCACTTCTTGAAAAACCAGGTATTAAAGCAAAAACTTGGGCACATCCAACAAGTAAAGCTTGGTACCATTTCATATCTTTCATGCTTTTATCAATTTTACTTTTTTTATCAACTAAATAAATAATAATTCCCATAACAATCAAAGCTAAAGCAATCAACCATAACTGTTTCCTAAAAAAAGATTCAAATACATCTTCAAACAAAACTCCCACTATTCCTGCTGGAATAGTTGCTAAAATAAGAAACCAAAATAATTTACCTTCTTTGGTTTTATTTCCTTTAATTAAACCATCACTCAATAATTTCCATAACTCTTTAAAGAAAAATATTATAATAGCAAGTAATGTCCCAAAATGTAATGCCAAATCAAAAGCTAACTCAATATTCGTACCAATATTACTTCCAATATTGAAAATCTCACGAAAAATGATTAAATGGGCGGAAGAAGAAATTGGCAAAAATTCAGCTATCCCTTGGATAATTCCTAAAATAATAATATCTAACACAATAATCACCTAATTTATTTTATCATATATTTACCATCATTATTCAGAATAGATATAAATATTGACATCTTATTTTCATTTTATTCACAAATACTTTTTTTTATACTATAAATACAACCGCAAAAATCCTGACGATACAAATTATATTTATTTGATAATAAAATACTTTTTTTATATCCATCTTTTTTCTTGAAATCACTAACTAAATATTTAATATTGTACTCTTTCTCTAATAAAAGACCGATTTCATTTAATTTATTACTATTTTTAAAAGGACTAACCGTTAACGTCGTTCCAAAATAATCATAATTTTTAGCTAAGGATGCTGTTTTTCTTAACCGTAACTCATAACATTTAAAGCATCTAACACCACCTTCTTCAATATTTTCTAAACCCAAGACAATGTTGTGAAATTTATCGTTATCGTAGTCGCAATCTAAAACTTTAATATTGAAGATATCACATAGTTTTATCTGTTCTTTTTTTCTTTTTTCATATTCTTCAAACGGTTCGATATTAGGGTTATAATAAAGAACTGTAATATCAAAATAATCTTTTAAATAAGTGATAACATAACTGCTACAAGGTGCACAACAACTATGTAATAACAACTTTTTTCTACTATTTAAATTATTCAATATTTTTTCTAATTCAATTTGATAATTCATAAAATCACCTAAAAATTAAACATTAACCACTCAGGCTTAAAGATCATCAAAAGACTAATTAACAACATTAAAATCCCACCAATCAAATGAGATAATTTATTATATTTGGTTGAAATACCTGTTACTTTTAATGAATTCATTGCAATAACGAAAATAATAATATCATCAATTAAAAACAATATAATATAAATAAAAATATAAATCAAATATTGAAGAATATTAAGATCATTTAAAGCTAATATTTGCGTAAAAATTAAAGGTAAGCCAGATGAGCAAGCTAACTCGATCAAATTGACGGTAATTGCCAATCCCATTACACCTAAAATAGCTAAAATATATGTCTTTTTATCATTCATTTGTTTTATAATTTTGTTAATTCTTTTTAAAATTGATTTGCGTTTTTCTTTATCGACAACTTGACAGCCATCAGGTTGTTTTTTTTCTTTATAGTAACTAGTCAGGTTGATTATGCCGCCTACTAAAGCAATAATAGCGATAATAAATCTTACCCAAAAAATCTGTGACAAAGTAATTGCCACTGACAACCAAGCTAACATAAAAGATAAGTAGACTAAAGCAGAAGTTGTTAAAAATGTAAGTCCAATCACCCACATTTTCTTGCGATCTTTCATCGTTATAATAATGGATAGCAAAAACAATAAAACCCACATTGCACATGGGTTAAAACCAGCGATGAGCCCTAATATGGTT
>CALVKK010000007.1 GCA_944332645.1 uncultured Bacilli bacterium | reverse complement strand
TTTTAGATAGCAAAAAAAAGAGTTCGAAATGAACTCTAAAATCCTATTACTAAGCAAATGATGAAAAACAGCAGGCCTAAAACCATTGTTAATCTAGTAATGAATAATTCTCCACCACGCTCTTTACGATTTGCAAATAAAGCATCACTACCGCCAGTTATCACATTAGAAGCACTTTCCGCTTTACCCGCTTGTAATAATACTATAGAAATTAATAAAATCGAAACGATTATTAATAAAATCTGCAACATTTTTGAACTTTCCTCCTCGAACGAGTTATATTGTACCATAAATTTTTAAATAATGCAAATTGACAAAAAGGTCTTTTTTTCCTTATATTTTATGGTCATTATATTATATGCAGAAAAAAAATTGTGATTAATTGAAACATATTTGGAAAACAAAATATTACTTCCATAATGAAACAACTATTCTTTAAAAGCCTTCAAACAAGCAAATAATCTATAAAAATTATAGTTTAGGTATTTATTTTTAGTTTTTTTTATGTTATACTTAACAAGTAGATTGAATTTACTAATCTAAAATGTCTCCTTAGCTCAGTTGGTAGAGCAACAGACTCTTAATCTGTGGGTCTAGGGTTCGAACCCCTAAGGGGACACCATAATAGTAAATAAACCCTTTACAAAAAAGGGTTTTATTATTTTATATTTTTTTATCTAAGCAAAAAATAGCTTGTCAACTACTATTTCTTATAATATTATACATATAAATATTAAGTATCGACTGTAAAACATAAGCACCCAAAACAAATACATGTTTTGGGTATCTTTTATATTTCTTTTATTATCAATAGAAGGATCAATGACAATATTATGAAAACAGAGAAAGCATTGATAATAAAAATATATTTTTCTCCTTTTCGCATTATATCAGTCCCCCTTTCTAAACAAGAAAGTGGTAAGATACCTAACACTTATTATATTACCTAAAAACATTATAACATTAAATTAATCTGTTGTAAACGTAATTTTTAAATTTGTTAATTATTTATTCTGCATTTTAAATTCTTTAAATATTTTTGTCAATGCTCTTTTTTCAATACGTGACACATAGCTTCTTGATATTCCTAATTGCTTAGCTATTTCTTTTTGTGTTATTTCATCTTGATTATCCAATCCATATCTTTTAGTTATTATTTGTTTCTCACGTTCAGTTAAAACATTAAAATACTTTTTCAAAAGAAGGAGATTATCTTTTTTTTGAATATCAAACTCAAAATCAGGCTTTGGTGTTTTCAAAATATCTAGAAAAGTAATTTCATTGCCATCTTTATCAAAGCCAATAGATTCATTGATGCTTATATTTTTATTATGTTTTTTATCAGAACGATAGTACATTAATATTTCATTTTCAATACATTTTGCTGCATACGTTGTCAATCTTGTGCCATGTTTATAACTGAAACTATCTACTCCTTTAATCAAACCAATAGTTCCGATACTTATTAAATCATCAACATCATCTTTACGATGATCATACTTTTTGACAATATGAGCTACCAATCTTAAATTGTGTTCAATTAATTTATTTCTTGCATCCCTATCTCCTAGACGTGCCAATTCAATACATTTATCTTCCTCTTCTTTGGAAAGAGGATCAGGAAAAACATTATTTGAATAAGCTGCTGTAAAAATATAAAAATCTTTAAACAATTTTCTTAAAAACTCTAACATGCAAACACCTCATTTAATTTTATGTGTTATAATGGTATTAAATAACAAATAACACGCATAATAGGAAGGGTGATTTCATGTATAATAATTATTTAAATAAAGCGTATAATCTCCATATTATAAACACCGATAAATTTAAAACTATATCTATTAAAATTAATTTTAAAAAAAAGTTAGTGAAAGAGGATATAACATATCGTAACTTGTTAGGAAAAATATTGCTTAGTTCAACCGCTAAATTCCCAACCAAAAAAGATATGGAAATCCAAACAGAAGATTTATATGGTGTTAGTGTTAACTATACTAGTTCTTTAATGGGTAATTATATCGTCAGTTCATTTAACTCTAGCTTTCTAAACGAAAAATATACTGAGGAAAAAATGAACGAAAAAACGATTTCTTTTTTGTTAGAAATCATCTTTAATCCTAATATTGAAAATGAAAAATTCAAGTATTTTAGTTTGGGGAAACGACTAGTTTTAGATGAAATCGACTCACTTAAAGATAATGTCAAAAAATATTCTTTGCAACGATTATTAGAAATTTTAGGCAAAGGAACACCATTACAATATAATTCTATTGGATACAAAGATGATTTAGATAAAATTACAAATGAACAACTAGTAAAATATTATCAAAAAATGTTAAAAAGTGATATTGTAGATATTTTTATTATTGGAGATTTCGATAATAATGAAATTGTTAGAATGTTTAATGATAAATTCAATATCAATACAATTAAAAAACCTAGTGGTTCTCATTTTATTGAACATGAAAAAATTAAGAAAACGGTCAAAAAAGAAAAAGAAATAATGGGGGTGGAGCAGACAAATTTAAATATTGGTTTTAAACTCAAAGACCTTACTGACTTTGAAAGACAATATGTTTTATACATTTACTGCTTTATCTTAGGTGGTGGGCCTAATTCCAAGCTCTTTAAAACGGTCCGAGAAGATAATAGCTTATGTTACGGAATAAATGCAACTCATAAAGCTATTTATAATATTATTTATATAACTGTAGGGACTAACAAGAATGATGTAAAAAAATGTTTAAGTTTGATAAAAAAAGAACTTAATAAAATGTCTAAAGGTGATTTTAACGATCATGACATCGAAGCAGCTAAAACTACCTACATCAATAGTTTAAAAGATATTGAAGACTATCAAAATGGAATTTTAAAAATGTATGAAAGTCATGAATACTTTAAATATGATTGCCTAGATGAAAGATGCAAAAAAATCCAAAAAGTTACTAAAAAAGATCTTATCGATTTACAAAGAAAAATACATATGGATACTATCTTTACTTTGGAAGGTGATTTAAATGAAGAAAATTGATTATAAAGGTTTACAATTAGATGTTTATTGTGAAAAATTAGATAATGGTCTAGAAGTCTTTGTCCTTCCTAAAAAGAATGTTAATAATATCTATGTAACTTTTTCTGCTAAATATGGATCTAACATTATTGAATTCACACCACTCGATCAGAAAAAATTAATTAAAGTGCCAATCGGAATCGCACACTTTTTAGAGCATAAAATGTTTGAACAAGAAGATGGTACTGATATTTTTTCGTTTTATAGTGAACGTGGAGCCGATTGTAATGCTAATACTAACTACACTAAAACTTCGTATTTGTTTTCTTCACCTAATTTTTTAGAAGAAAATCTTAATATGTTACTAGATTATGTCCAAGAACCTTATTTTACAGATGATAACGTCGAGAAAGAAAAAGGTATAATCACACAAGAAATTAAAATGTATCAAGATATACCCAGTACTGTTATATACGACAAAATATTAGAAAACACCTTTAGCATTAATCCAATGCAATATCCAATCATAGGAACTATTGAAAGTATTAATTCTATTACTAAAGATGATTTATATACTTGTTATAATACATTTTACCATCCCGCTAATATGTTTATAGTTATCGTCGGTAATGTCGAAGCAAATGAAGTTATTGATATTGTTAAAACCAATCAAGATAAGAAACATTTTGAAGACTTCAGGCCGATTAAAATCAAAAAATATGATGAACCAAAACAAGTTAAAAAAACCGATGAAACAATTAAACTAAACGTCACTATTCCCAAATGTGCGATAGCTTACAAAATAAAAATAAACAAAAATATTAAAGACTTATTTTATTTGTTAGCTCTATTTGATTGTAAATTTTCTTCAACTAGTGATTTTGTAAGTAATTTGTTCGATGAAGAAATTATTAATGATAATTTAATAATCGATTTTGATAACAGTACGGATTATACAATAATGTTTGTTTTAGGAGAAACTACTAAACCAGATGTTTTATTAAATCGTATTAAAAAAGAGATGGAAAATCTTACAATCAGTGAGGAAGAATTCAACCGTAAAAAAAAGGTTTTATTAAGTTCCATCATATATATGAGTGAAAATATCTTTAGTTTAAATAATGACATAGTTAATGATTTAATTAAGTATGGTAAATTTAATAACGACAAATATAACGATATAAAAAGTTTGAATTATAAAGATTTTTGCAAATTGATTAAAAATATTGACTTTAATAACTATACAACATTAATTATCGAACCTAAAAGCAAGTAATTGCTTTTTTTATTGACAAAAAAGAACAAATTTAATTGTTCTTAATCACTTCATGACAACGATAACAAATATCATTAACCATTTCATCTTTATCGAATAAATTCCAACACCTTTCACATTTAATACCATCAAAAGATTCAACCTTAATATCGTATTTTCCTTTATTTAATTCAACTTTAGAAACGATTAATAATTGCTTTAAATAATCTTTAAAATAATCGATAAATTGCTCGTCTTCGATTGATAAATAAACTTTAGCTTCTAATGATTTACCGATTAATTTTTCGTTACGTGCTTCTTCTAGTTTTTTATAAACATCGTCTTTTACTTTAAAGAATCGTTCGAATTTAGCTAATATTTCTTGTTCATCATCGTATTTTACGACACTAGGATTATTTTCTAAGTGAACGCTTTCTTTGTGACCATTAATTAATTGATAAACCTCTTCACTGGTATATGGAAGAATTGGTGCTAGTAATTTAATTAAGCTAGTTAATGTTTCATATAAAACCGTTTGGACACTTCTTCTTACTTTAGAATCACTTTTTTCTATATATAGAATATCTTTTGTAAAGTCTAAGTAAAAGTTAGATAAATTAAATGATACATAATTATTAACTAATTTATAAACTTCTTGATAGTTATAATCATCATAAGCAGACTTGATATTTTTAATTAATTCGTTTAATTTAATCATCATATATTTGTCGTAAATAAACATATCTTGATAAGCAACCCTATCTTTTTCATAATTAAAATCAAACAGATTGCCTAACATAAATCGATATGTGTTTCTAATTTTACGATAGCTTTCTTTTACTTGCGCAATCAATTCATCACTAATTCTAACATCCTCAGTATAATCAACGCTAGCTACCCATAATCTTAATACGTCAGCACCATGAAGTTTTATCATTTGAAGTGGATCAACTGTATTACCAATCGACTTACTCATTTTTAAGCCTTTACCATCTAAAACAAATCCGTGAGATACTAAATTTTTATATGGCGTTTGACCATGAACAGCCACTCCACAAATCAAAGAAGAATTAAACCAACCACGATATTGATCAGATCCTTCTAAATAAAGATCGGCCGGATATGACAATCCCCTTTCAATTAAAACAGCAGTATGAGATGATCCGGAATCAAACCAAACATCCATGATATCTTCTTCTTTAGTAAATTTGCCATTAGGACTAGCCGGATTGGTATAACCATCTGGCAACAAATCTTTAGCTTCTCTTTCAAACCAAACGTTAGAACCGTATTCTCTAAATAAAGCGGCTACATGCATCATAACATCATAGTCAACAATTTCACTACCGTCTTCGTTATAGAAAATTGGAATTGGTACCCCCCAAACTCTTTGACGAGAAATACACCAATCACCGCGTTCTTTAATCATATTATAAAGTCTTGTTTTACCCCAAGTAGTATGAAATGTAACATTATTATCTAATTCGCTTAATAACTTATCTCTTATTTTATCGATACTGCAAAACCATTGCGCAGTTGCTCTAAAAATAATCGGTTTTTTAGTTCTCCAATCGTGAGGATAAGAATGAGTTATAAATTTTAATTTTAATAAAACACCTAGTTCATCTAATTTCTTTGTTACCTCTTTATTCGCATCTTCAAAGAATAAACCAGCAAACGGACCTGATTCACTATTTAAAACACCATTATCATCAACACCATTAACCATTCCTAAATCATACTGCTTACCGATTATAAAATCATCAGCACCATAAGATGGAGCAATATGAACTAAACCTGTTCCAGCATCTAAAGTTACGTGATAACCGATAACAACTGGACTAATCCGATCCATGAAAACATGTTGATATTTTATCCCTTCTAATTCTCGGCCACTAAAAGTACTTAAAACTTCATAATTTATCCAACCAAATTCATTAGCTAAACTTTCTAATAAATCTTTAGCAACAATATACTTTTGATCATTAACTAACACTTTAACATAATCTAATTGTTCACCAACAGCAATACCTAAGTTACCAGGTAAAGTCCAAGGTGTTGTTGTCCAAATAACTAAATTATCATCTTTAGCAACAAGATCATTGCCTTTGACAACTTTAAAGGCAACAAAGATTGAAGGATCTTTTCGGTCTTTATATTCAATTTCTGCCTCAGCTAAAGCCGATTCACTTGATGGTGACCAATAAACTGGTTTTAGGCCTTTAAAAATCAATCCTTGCCTTGCCATTTCGGCAAAAACTTCGATTTGTTTAGCTTCAAATTCCTTCTGGTAAGTTATATATGGATGTTCCCAATCACCGATAATGTTCAAAGATTTGAAATCAGCCATCTGTTTATCTACTTGTTTAATTGCATATTCTAAACATAATTTGCGAAAGTCTTGTTTAGACATACTTTTACGATCAATACCACTATTAGTAACAGCTGTTTCGATTGGTAAACCATGAGTATCCCAACCTGGAATAAACCTTGTGTTAAAACCTTCCATCATTTTATAACGATTGACAAAATCTTTTAAAATTTTATTCATGGCATGACCAATATGAATATTACCATTAGCATATGGTGGGCCATCATGCAAAACAAAAGGTTGATTATTTTTATTTTTTTCAACAATTTTATTATATAAATCTAATTGTTCCCACTTTTCACGCATTAACTTTTCATTTTCTGGCAAATTGCCTCGCATACTAAAACTAGTATTAGGCATTAATAAAGTATCTTTGTAATCCATCTAAATCATCTCCTTTAAAAACAAAAAAAGTGATACCCAAAGGGCGAAATATTCCGCGGTACCACCTTTATTTTTTTACTTATTTAACTATAACGCGTTACCGTTTTTATCTTGTCCATAAAAAGCATCCAAAGTGATCTATGAATTAATTCTTTATTAGTTTCCACCAACCACTAACTCTCTATCAAAGAAATCTAATCCACCGTCTTTTTCATTTGCTATATCTCTATTTTTTCAATATCTTCAACTAATTCAAGTTGTGTTTCTAAAGCTTCCTTTAATCGTTTTTTGAACACGATCATATTTCTTCTTAATTGATCAGTTTCTTTTTCAATTTCTTCAGCTTTAATTAATGCCTCATTGATAATCCGATTGGCATTTTTTTTCGCATCGCTGACTATTATATCTCTTTCTTGATAAGCTGTCAACTTAATCTGTTCAGAAGTTTTTTCAGCCATTAAGATAGCTTTTCTTAAATTTTCTTCCATAGCAGAGAATTGATTAACCTTGTCCTTTAAAGAAGCATTCTCTTCTTGCAAGTGACTGTTTTCTTCAATTTGCTTATCTTTTTTCTCGATTTCTTTTACCATCGATTCCACTTTTGTGATAACATTGTCCAAAAAAACATTTACTTCTTCTGGATCATATCCTCTTAAAACACGGCTGAACTTCTCCATAGTTTCACCTCAAATCAGTTTTACCATTCAATATTTATATCTTTATTATCGTGTATATCTTTACCTTCAGTTTCATCAGTTATTTTACCATTTACTTTAACATTATTCGGCGTACACAAAAATATTCCTCCGCCAACCTTTTGTAAGTCGCCACCTATTGCATATATAGTACCACTTAAGAAGTCGACAATTCTTTTAGCTTGATCAGAAGTAACACGTTTTAAGTTAACAACAACCGTATTCCTATTTTTTAATTGATCAGCTATTTGTTGTGTTTCAGAAAAAGCTCGTGGTTCCAATAAAACCAATTTGGTACTGCCATCTTCTTCAACTGCTTCACTAGCCTTTAAGTTATAATATTGATCATTTAACCCATCACTTAATATATCTGTTTCTTCACTTGAAAACCATTTTTTTATATTCATACCCTTTTCCTCCTTGTTGTATAGACGATAATCCACACTACTATCCTCATTTTACCACATATTAAACAAATTGTGAATAAAATTTTTACATTTTGTGTTTTTTTTATAAATATTTCTAATAATTAAACTATAATTATATTTAAATATTTATTAACAATACCAACCACTCTTGTAATTTCTTTTAATATCTCAACAAAATGACTGTTGATGTAATCTATATCTTTGTCTTTGCTTCTCAATTCATGTTCTAATGCCATTTCGGCTAGTTTGGTAAATCCTAAATAGCGACTATCACTTTTTAAACCATGAACTATTATTGCATAATTATCCATATCATTTTTTTCTCTATAATCGTTTAGTTGATTAGATTTATCTTTTATTGTCGCTATAAAATCTTTTAATAAATCATTGTAAGTATTAATGTCACCTAGTAACTCTAATGATTTATCGATATCAATACCATTTTCTTTTAAATACTCTTCTGATTTTGTAATTGTTTTAGGCTCGACTTTTGACGTTTCATATTTTTCATTTAATACATTTATGATCACATCATTTAATACTTTTTTATTAATTGGCTTAGGTATATATCCATCGAAACCAATATTGATATATTTTTCCTTTGCTCCTTCGACTGCATCAGCTGTCAATGCCACTATTTTACCATTAAAATTGACATCACTTTTTAATAATTTAAACAATTCTATTCCATCCATTTCTGGCATCATAATATCAACAAATATTAAATCATATTCTTTTCCACTTTTGATTAAATTTAAACATTCTCTCCCACTTAAACAACTTTCGATTGTAAAATTATATTCTTTTAAAAAGTTCTTAGCGATATCAATATTAATCTTATTATCATCCACTAACAACACTTTCTTAGTTATAGCTTCTTTTTTTGAATCATTCTCATCTATCTTTTTTGAATAATCTTTTTTTAAGTATTTTGTTAAAATTTTATTTAATTGTTCTTTATCGATTGGTTTAGCTAAATAATCATCAAAACCATCTTTTAGATACTGCTCCCTCACCCCATTGATAGCATTTGCTGTTAATGCAACAGTCGGCGTTTTATATTTTGGATTCTCTTTTAATTTTATTAGTACTTCTCTTCCTCTCATCTTTGGCATCATATCATCTAATAAAACTAAATCATATTCTTTTCCACTCTTGATTTTCTCTAAACATTCCATTCCACTTTCTGCTGTATCAATAATCGGATTATATTTAGCTAACAATTTTTGCCCAACTTTTAAATTTAATTTGTTATCATCAACAATTAAAATTCTCTTATTAGTTAAATCTAAGTTCAAATCTTCTATTTCTTCTTTTGGTGTATCAAGTTTAGACGTCGATATCTTTTGATCTATCGCTACTTTAAACTCTGATCCTTCTTTATATTGACTAGTCACTACGATATTCCCATTCATCATATCTACTAATTGTTTCGTTATCGCTAAACCTAAGCCTGTTCCTTCTATCGTCGTATTTCGATCTTCTTCCACTCGTTGAAATTTTGTAAATAATTTGCTCATGTCTTCTTCTTTGATTCCTCGTCCACTATCTTTGACCGATATAAATAATCGACATACTCCATTTTTGTTTACACATTTTACATCTAAACTTACATATCCTTCATCGGTATACTTTACTGCATTAGTTAGTAAATTGATAACTATCTTTTTTACATTTGCATGATCACCATATAATATATCGGGAATATCTTCTGCTATATTTACCCTAAAGTCTAATTGTTTATCACCTATTCTCGCTTGAATTAATCGCACTATTTCTTTAAATAATTTCTTAACTTCATAATCTGTTTCAATTAACTCTAATTTCCCTGCTTCGATTTTTGATATATCTAATATACCATTTACTATTTCTAACAGTGTATTAGACGCTGTTATAACGTCACTTGCATCTTCTTTTGCTTCTTCTAAACTATCAGCGTTTTTGATACATTCTGAAAAACCAACAATAGCATTTAATGGTGTTCTTATCTCATGACTCATACTACTTAAAAAATCGCTTTTAGCTCGATTAGCTTTCTCTGCTGTATCTTTGGCTAAATTTAATTCGTTGATCATCTTGACATCTGGATTCTCGATTGTATGATACATAATTACCACAATAAAACTAATAAGGCTTGAAACTAACAATAGCTGTGGATTAGTCATTTGCAAATAAATAATTGGTATTGCTAAAATAACAAGAATTATCATCGGTATATTTCTTCTTGTTCTTAATTTTTTTATATCCTTTATCCACCA
The DNA here is from genome assembly GCA_944332645.1 of uncultured Bacilli bacterium. Taxonomy (GTDB): domain Bacteria; phylum Bacillota_I; class Bacilli_A; order RF39; family UBA660; genus Faecisoma. The sequence continues at coordinate 11,081 of CALVKK010000007.1, read as the reverse complement.
ACATATCCAAATAAAAATAATCAATCCTGTAACTAAATATAAATAATTAGTACCAATACCATAAGCATATATGACATTTCCATCTTTATAATAATTGACAGGTAAAATTGAATTTATCGCTAATACGATTACATAAATGACTGATATAATATTGATTTTTGTATTTTCTTTTTTAGTTAATTCAGAAGCGCCATTAGAAATAAACATATATAAAGTTAGTAAATACATAATAGTTAACAGATATGAATAATAAAGTTTTAAGACAATCCATCTGATAACGCTCGTGTCATCAACGTGTAAGCTAACATAGACACCTATTAAATCCATCACTACACCAAATACAGCAAAAATTAATATGTATTTATATATTCTTGTTTCAAATGTATTTACCTTTTTTTTAGGAAAATATAATATTAATATAACAATTAAATAACACAAACTAGCTACCATCAATAATACATTAGCATTCATACTATCACCATTTAAATTATAGCGTAAAAGAAAACGTTTGTAAATACTACAAACGCTTTATATCATTTGATAATTTGCGGATTTTTTCGCTATTTGAAGATGGATAATTACTCTTGCCAATTTTATCTAATTCACTGATAATTTGATTCATTGAATCAATCGCACCATTGACAGAATTGTACCATCTTTCCAATATTTGTTCTGTTTTTAGTCCATGTGTGTAAATAGGCTTTAAAAAAGCAATTAAAACTCTATTTTCGATTTTAACATCTTCTGGTACCCAGACAATCGCAACTGGACGAATTATGGCTCGACCATTTTCTGCAACTCTAAAAGTTTGATCTGATTTTAATGGTAAGATATTGCCATCTTCTTTAGGATTTCTATTTAAAGTCCCCTCTGGATAAATAGTCACACTAGAATCAGTAGCTAAATAATCCATAATATCTCTAAAAGTTTTTAAGTTTACTTTGCGATAATTCTCATCTGTTGGTCTTGCAATGGGTAATGCCCCCATTGATTTGACAAATAATGTTGTTGCAACAGTTCCTACATTTTTACCAACTTTACCAAAAAGATTATCTTTATATTCAAACATTCTTTTCAAAGCAGCAAAATGCGTAGGATTTTTTAACAATGATATAACAATCAAAGGATCTTTTATATTTCTATGATTGCCAACAAACATATTTGGTCCTTTTAATTTTGGTAAATTATCTTCTCCAATTACTAAAGGCTTAAATGCTTTAATAATTTTATGTTTGCTGCAAACTCGTAATAGTTTATATGTTTTTTCTGTCAATGCTTTTTTATAAATTTTTAATTTTGACATCTTTCTTTTACTTGGTGCTAACAATATCTTTTTTTCTTCATAATCCGTTATAAAGTGTTTTATTTCTTCAAAAGAAAAATGTAATTTTACAACGTTTTTGTTTTTGAAATTAACGTTGATATTATGCGGCGTTTGAACACACACTGCTATTGAATTTTCGACGTTTTCCAAAACTTCAACACTGTCATCAAAAACAATTTTAGCATTCAACTCATTTGCAATGTTGATTTTATCCTCATTCTTTTCAACTAAGAATACTTTATCATACTTTATATGATTTAATTTTAATTGCATTTTTGTAAGAAAAGGAACAATTTTCGTACGAATAAACTTATCTTTTAATTTTTCATTTTCTTTTGTTTTTCTGCCCCTTAAACTAGCAAAGTTGATTTTGTACCCTTGTTTTCTTAAATCACTAATAATTTTTGATGCATCTTTTTTAATCGGATAGAAAAGATATTTAATAAAATATTTGTTCCAAAATGATTTATTAATTTCGTCTAACTTAGCTTCGAGATTTAAATAAAATTTTGCATTGTCTTTTAATTTTTCTTTTAATCCGAAAACTTCAACTACATTATAACCATGTGGATTAGTGATTTGTACATTTAATCCATACTTTTTCTTTAAATATATTGGAGCATATTTGATCATGAAATCGGTTTCATTAGTAATCGTATCATCGATATCAAACAATAAATTCATAAACAACCCCCCATCAGCGACAGTTATTATACTATTATTTTCAATTAAAGTCAAATTTTATTTATAATAGACAAATCCAAAGATAAATTCTTTCTGTTAAAATTCTAATTTTTTGTTTATATAATCGACAACTTCATCGATATTTAAAGTTATTTGTTTCATTGTGTCTCTATCTCTTAAAGTAACGGTATTATTGTTTATTGTCTCATCATCGATAGTTATACAAAAAGGTGTTCCCATAATATCATTTCGACGATATCTTTTACCAATATTACCAGCCTCATCATAATTAACCATGAAATATTTTGTTAATTCAGTATATACTTCTTGTGCTTTTTGAGAATGATTCTTTTTAATCAAAGGTAAAACTGCTACTTTATATGGTGCTAGGAAAGGATGAAATTTCATTATTTCTCTTGTGTCACCATTTTCTAACTTTTCACAGCTATAAGCATCACATAAAAATGTTAATACCATGCGATCACATCCCAAAGAAGGTTCGATAACATAAGGAATATATTTTTCACTGGTTTCAGAATCTAAATATTCCATACTTTGACCAGAGTATTTTTGATGTTGTTTTAAATCAAAATCAGTTCGCGATGCAACTCCCCATAGTTCTCCCCAACCAAAAGGAAATTTATACTCAAAATCGGTCGTCGCATTACTATAATGACTCAATTCCTCTTTGTCATGATCGCGCATTCTTAGATTTTCCTCTTTTAGATTCAAACTAATTAGCCAATCATGACAATAATTCTTCCAATAACTAAACCAATCTAATTCTGTACCTGGTTTACAGAAAAATTCTAATTCCATTTGTTCAAATTCACGAGTTCTAAAAGTAAAATTACCAGGTGTTATTTCATTTCGAAAACTTTTACCAATTTGAGCAATTCCAAAAGGTACTTTTAATCGCATACTTCTTTGAACATTTAAAAAATTAACAAAAATTCCTTGAGCTGTTTCCGGTCTTAAGTAAATCGTACTTTTACTGTCCTCTGTTACACCCTGAAAAGTTTTAAACATCAAATTAAATTTACGAATGTCAGTGTAATCCAATTTACCACAATTAGGACAAACAATGTTGTGATCATAGATATATTTCATTAATTGTTCATCAGTGAAACTACCAACTTCAATATGATCAGCGTCTTCGATTAATTTATCAGCACGATGTCTTGTCTTACAATGCTTACAATCGATTAATGGATCATTAAAAGTTGCAATGTGTCCGCTGGCTTCCCAAGTTTTAGGATTCATTAAAATAGCACAATCAACTAAAACATTATAAGGATTTTGTTGTACAAACCTTTTAATCCAAGCTTTTTTGACATTGTTTTTAAGTTCGACACCTAATGGTCCATAATCCCAAGTGTTAGCTAATCCCCCATAGATTTCACTTCCTTGAAATATAAAACCATACTGTTTACATAAATTTACTAATTTTTCCATTGTTAGTTCGTTCATTTTATTCCCTCCTTAATTTATTTTAAAAATAAGAAAAAACTATTAGAAGTATAAGGACGCATTACCGTGGTTCCACCTTACTTATTCTAATAGAATCGCTTTTAGATTGCATTGCTCGGAAGATTCCAACCTTCGTCATCACATTGATAAGATTATTCTAATATATTTATCAATATTAGTCAACTATTTTTTAAACAGTTTCATAATAAAATTCTTTCTTTTAATTAAAACCTCTCCACCATTGTATTTATTATTGATATTTGTATATATAGTATGCGCCAGATTATAAACATTTCCCATTCCTAAACTAAAATTAGCTTTATTAAAAACAGGATCAATAACAACAAATGGGACCTTATGGGAAAAATTAACCGTGGCCTTGACAAAATTGTCAACAGCTAATTCTTTTTGCATGCCATACAAAGATGATATAAATAAACTGTAATTACCTTCAACGCAAAAATCGTGAATATAACCTAACATCTTATCTAGTCTATTTAATCTATTGTTTAACTCTGAAACTGTTTGAACATCGTCAATTTGATAACTTATTATTATAAGGCTATATTCAGAATCTCTAATAATAGCTTTTAATTGTTCAAAATTTAAATTGTCTGTTTTAACAAAAGATATTCTATCAGAAATGATATTTTGAAGGCCACAACAATAATAATTTATAATCCCCATACTATTACGATTGGACACTATCAAAGCTTTGGCTTCAATTTTATTTAAATTATTTAACATTGATATACCAGATTTAGGATAAGCAAACATCGGGTATTTTACTCCTTTAATTGAAAACATTGAGAAAAAATTATTATTATTAGTCACTTTACTAATTTCCATTACTAAATTAGTTAAGTCAATATACTCATAATTAAAGAAAAATATACTGTCATTAACATCTAGTTTAAAGCCTTCATTCATATAAAATTCCTTAACATTATTAGGAATAGTCTTTAACGAAGTTAATGAACTTATTTTACGTGATATTTCGCGCCATTTTTCACCAACTTCATTTTGAAACAAATTCATAAAAGAACTAATGTTAGTGTAACGTAAAACATTTTTGCCGACTACAATGCCGATTTTACATTCTTTTATATCATAGGTTATTTTATTAATTAATCGTTCAATAGTTTTGTAGTCACTTGTATTATCTCCCACTAATACCAAATGAAGAAATATTGAATTGTTTTTTTTAATTCTTATAAATCTTAAAAATGATTTAATATGATCAACACTTTTATCATTTTCTAGTGATAAAAAAATATGAATTTTGCCACTTTCGTTAATACTATTTAAATATAATTCGAAATTTTTATTTTCCGCAAATCTATCCAAATAATTATCAATTAATGAACAGGATAAAGGATAAAGAGATCCTGTACTGAAAAAACGATATCCGCTGACTAAATTGCTAGCTGGTGCTTCGATTGGTGAAAATAGATACTCTTTGGTATAACGATCTAGATTAGGCATTAGTTGGGCATTATAAATACTATAAGAATCTAATTGTTCAACACCAAAACCATTCATCAAAAATAAAACTGTTTTCTTCATCTTTATCCCTCTTATTCTATAAATATTATATATCATTTTCAATAAGTTATCAATACAAAATACATGTCATTTTAATAATAATTATAAGTATTGAAATCTTTCAAAATTAAGAAATAGTTTCAAATTGAGAATTATATAGATTAGCATAAAATCCACCCTTGGCTAATAATTCTTCATGATTACCTTGTTCAACGATATCGCCATTATTCATAACTAAAATTAAATCAGCATCTCTAATTGTTGATAATCGATGAGCAATAATAAACGATGTCCTTCCTTTCATTAATTCATCCATTGCTTTTTGAATTAATATTTCTGTTCTAGTATCGACACTACTGGTAGCCTCATCTAATATTAAAACTTTAGGATTGGCCAAAATAGCACGGGCAATAGTTAATAATTGTTTTTGTCCTTGAGATATGTTATTTGTTTCTTCATTTAATTCCATATTATATGCATCTGGTAAAGTTTGAATGAAATGATGAACATGAGCTTTTTTAGCTGCTTCAATTATTTCATCATCAGTTGCATCCAATTTACCATATCTTAAATTATCCATAATAGTTCCAGAAAATAACCAAGTATCCTGTAAAACCATTCCAAATATATGTCTTAAATCACTGCGTTTATAATCATTAATATTGTTGTTATCAATTAAAATAGCTCCATCATTAACATTATAAAAACGCATTAGTAATTTAACCATCGTCGTTTTACCAGCACCAGTAGGTCCAACAATCGCAATTTTTTGCCCTTTTTTTACTTTAACACTAAAATCATGAATAATTATTTGATCATCATTGTAACCAAATTTAACATGATCAAATGTAACATTGCCTTCAAGATTACCAACGGTTAAAGGATGTTTGGTTTCTAACTCTTCTGTTTCCTCTAAAAATTCAAACACTCTTTCACTTGCGGCTACCATTGCTTGAATCATATTAGAAACTTGTGCTAATTGGGCAATGGGATTAGTAAAGTTTTTAGTATATGAAATAAATGATTGAATATTACCAACAGTGATTTTCCCTTTTATAGCATAATATCCACCTAATATAGCAACTGCAACATAACCAAGATTACCAATAAAATTCATGATTGGATGCATCATACCAGAGAAAAATTGACTTTTCCAACCAGAAGAACATAATTGCTCATTATCTTTTTCAAAATTCTCAATGACTTTATCTTCGGCGTTAAATACTTTAATAACATTTTGACCAGAATACATTTCTTCAATTTGACCATTAACATGTCCTAAATATTCTTGTTGATTAGTAAAGTATTTTTGACTATGCTTAACAATAAACATTGTAATCAAGGAAGCGATTGGTAAAATTAATAAGGCAACCAAAGTCATGACAACATTGATAGATAACATCATTACTAAAATACCAATAATAGTTACAAGTGAAGTTATCAACTGAATTGCACTTTGATTTAAACTTTGACTCATCGTGTCAATATCATTTGTAATAATTGATAAAACTTCACCATGATTTTTCTTATCAAAATAATTCATTGGTAATTTATTAATCTTGATTGAAACCTTTTTTCTTAATTCATAAGTATATTTTTGACTGATTCCTGTCATAATGAAACCTTGAATATAAGAAAATATGGCACTAATAATATATAATCCTAAAAGGAAAGTCAAAATTGCAGCTATTTTGTCAAAATCGATTCCACTTCCACCACTCAATTTACTAATTAAACCATTAAATAATTCTGTGGTTGCATTGCCTAATATTTTAGGTCCAACAATCGAAAAAATAGTACTAGCAATCGCCAAAACAAAAATCAAAATGAGCTGAATCTTATATTTACTCATACTTTTGAATAATTTTCGAACTGTCCCTTTAAAATCTTTGGCCTTTTCAATCGCCATTACTCCAGGACCTTTTGGACCTCTATTCATTTTCTAGTTCCTCCTTTGATAACTGTGAATAAGCAATTTCTTGATATACATCACAAGCTTTTAGTAATTCTTTATGTGTGCCAATACCAACCATATGACCTTTATCTAAAACGATAATTTGATCTGCCTGCATAACAGTCCTTATTCTTTGTGCAACAATAAAGATTGTTGCATTCTTAGTCATTTTTGCTAACTCTTTTCGCAGTTTAGCGTCTGTTTTATAGTCTAATGCCGAAAAACTATCATCGAATATATATATTTCTGGATCGATAGCAATCGCTCTAGCTATTGCTAACCTTTGTTTTTGGCCACCAGAAACGTTAGTGCCACCTTGTGAAATTTCACTTTTGAACCTATCTTTTTTATTTTCAATAAACTCTAGTGACTGACTGATTTTGGATGCTTTAATTATTTTTTCTTTGTCTATTTTGTCTAAACCAAAGGCGATATTAGATTCTATCGTACCAGAAAACAATATTCCTTTTTGTGGGACATAGCCGATTTTGCTTCTTAATTTTTCAATACTAGCTTTCCTAATATCAACACCATCAATTAATATCTTCCCACCTGTCACGTCAAAGAACCTTGGAATTAGATTGATTAAAGTCGATTTACCTGAACCAGTTGATCCAATAAAAGCAGTTGTCGTCCCTGGGATAGCCTTAAAACTAATATTTTGTAATACATCTTCTTCAGCATCAGGGTATCTAAAATAAACGTCTTTAAATTCGACTACACCTTTTAATTTATCATCGAATTTTTGTGGCTTATTAATTTGTTTAATTGATGTGTCCTTATTTAATACTTCACCTATTCTTTTTAAAGAAACAAATGCTCTTGGTACCATAATTGATACCATAGAAATCATTAAGAATGACATAATTATTTGCATTGTGTAAGTTATAAAGGCAATCAATGTACCTACTTGAATCGTTCCAGCATCAATTTTACTTGCACCAACCCAAACAATTAAAACACTTACGCCATTCATAATGAACATCATTGATGGCATCATAATCGTCATGACTCTATTGACAAATAGGTTTACTTTCATTAAATCTTTATTAGCATTGTCAAATCTTTTTTCTTCATGCTTTTCCGTTCCAAACGCTCTGATAACTGGAATCCCAGATAATATTTCTCTTGACACTAAGTTTACTTTATCAATCAACTTCTGCACTTTATTAAATTTAGGCATCGCTAAACCAAATAAAACTATAACAAAACCAATAATCGTGACTACAGCTAAAGCAATGATCCAACTCATATCATTACCACTCACTTTAGCTAAAGCACCAATACCCATAATTGGAGCAAAGAAAACGATTCTAAGCAACATAACAATTAGCATTTGAATTTGTTGAATATCATTTGTACTTCTCGTAATTAATGATGCTGTAGAAAAACTTTCAAATTCAGTATTAGAATAAGTCATTACTTTATTAACAACTTTACTTCTTAAATCACGACTGAAAAAAGCTGCAACTCGACTTGACAAGAAAACAGAAGCAATAGTTAAAGCCATCGACAATAATGCTAAGCCAAGCATTTTCAATCCAGTAACGGTAATGTATCCCATCTGCATTCCTTCAACATCTAAACCGATTTTAGTATACTCATCTTTTAGGTACACAATCGCCGTTTGCTCTAACAAACTTATTGTATCACTTGAGTATTTTTCACTTATTTTATTAATAAATTCATCATGTTGCTCATCATCCATCATTTTTAGAGCATCATAAATACTCATCCCTTCTGGGATTTGAAAATCTAAACTACTAAAATCAAAGTTATCCTGTGAAATGTTATATACCATAATCATTGGTAATGTAATTATACTTTTTAACTCATCATCATTGTCTTTTAAAACATATAAATTTTCTTCACTCAGTAATGGATATTTTTCTATATATTCACTATTTTCCTTAGTAATTAAAATATAATTATCATTTACCTTTTTTTTACTTTCATCATTCATAAATAATAGTAACTTATTATACTCTTCTTCTCTAATAACTTCTGGTATAGGTGATTCTATTCCACTTTGTTGAATTCCGATGTTTACGATATCTGAAGTGTATTCAGGTAAAGTTAAATCACAATTAGCTTGTAAAAATAGCAAAATAAAAACCAAAATTATATAAATACTATACTTTTTTAAAATTTTTAATATATGTTTCATTACATTCCTCCTTGTACATTATCAAACATTTTCTTTATTACTCTATAAAAAATATCTAACTCATCCTTGTTTATTCCTAAAGTCATCTTACTTTCCATTTTTTCAGCACTTTTTTTCATATTGTTTATTAGCAATACACTTTTATCAGTTAAGCTGATTACCTTATTTCGAGCATCAATATGACTTACCACTCTTTTAATAAACCCTTTATTTTCTAATCTGTTTAAAATACCATTAACAGTAGGATTAGTTAACTCAAATTCTCTTTCAATGTCTCTTTGATTTATGATATTGTTTTTATTTTTATACAAATAAATTAATACATGTGCTTGCATACTTGTTAAATCAATGATTTCTAACTCTTTATTTAAATTTTTTTCCATCGTTTGAAAAATTTTTTTCAAATAAAAGACTATTTCTCTATTCATAACACCACCCTTAATTGTGATAATATATAGCATGCTATATATTATATGATATCATAAAATAATTGTCAACTACAATTATTAAAAAGTCAAAAAATCATCGATTTTTTGACTTCTTAAAACGGCAATTTAAAATTACCACTTTTAAATTGTTTCATCATTACTTTCATTTGCTCAAACTGTTTTAATAATCGATTTACTTCTTCAACACTTCGACCACTACCTTTGGCAATTCTTAATTTTCTACTTGCTTTTAAAACTTCTGGATGTCTTCTTTCATATGGTGTCATCGATAGAATAATAGCCTCGATATGAGCCATATCTTTCGGATTGATTTGAATATTGTTTAACCCCATTTTTTTTGCTCCTGGTAACATCTTAATAATATTTTCCAAAGGTCCTAGTTTTTTTATTTGTTTTAATTGAACTAAAAAATCTTCTAAATCAAATTTGCCTTTTTGTAACTTTTGAGCTGCTTTTATCGCTTCATCATCCATAATACTTTCTGCTTTTTCCACCATACTCATGATGTCACCCATATCTAAAATACGAGTAGCCATTCTCTCAGGATAAAACTCTTCTAAGCCATCCATTTTTTCTGAAGTACCAACAAATTTAATTGGGACATTAGTAAGATGCCTTACCGATAAAGCTACTCCACCTTTAGTATCACCATCTAATTTAGTTAAAATAGCACCTGTTAATTCTAACTTTTCATTAAATCCTGTTATAACATTGATTGCATCTTGACCAGTCATACTATCGACTACTAACAAAATTTCATCAGGATTGACAATGGTTTTAATATCGTTTAGTTCATTCATTAATTCTTCATCAATATGTAATCGGCCTGCAGTATCGATTAAAACATAATTAAAATTATTTTCTTTCGCATATTTTATTGCATTGGTTACTATTTCTCTTGGATCTTTTTTACCTTCTTCATAAACATCGATATTTAACTCTTTACCAATTTGTTTTAACTGATCGATTGCTGCTGGGCGATACACATCGCATGCTACTAACAGTGGCTTTTTATGATACTTTTTTCTTAATAACAAACTAAGTTTACCAATAGTAGTGGTTTTACCACTTCCCTGTAAACCAACTAACATTAAAATATTTAAGCTTTTAGTTGTAGCTAAATCTTTCTTTTCACCACCTAATAATTCAACTAATTCATCTTTAACGATTTTAATAAACATTTCACTAGGTTTTAAGCTACTACTAACTTCTTCACCTAAAGCTTTTTCTTTAACATTATTTATAAATTCTTTGACAACTTGATAATTAACATCAGCTTCAAGTAACGCTAATCTTAGTTCTCTAGTTATATCACTAATATTGTCTTCGGTTATTTTGCCATAACCCTTTATTTTGTTGACAACACTAGTTAATCTATCACCTAAATTTTCAAACATTTATATCACCTTTTTAAATTATACTATATTTTAATTAAAAAGAACATATCTAATTGATATGTTCTAGTTTATTACATATGGATCACTACTT
>CALVKK010000006.1 GCA_944332645.1 uncultured Bacilli bacterium | reverse complement strand
TCATTAAGTAAAGAAAGTTTATCGATAACCCTTTTACTTCTTATCTCTTGAATCGTACTGATTAAAGTATTACAAATAACAATTCCCATAAATAATAAATTTTTATATGAACCAACAGCAAAAATAGCCAAAGCTAAAAGAAAATTAAGCAAGTTAAATAAAGTAAAAATATTATCCCTAATTATCCGTGGAATGGTTTTTGTCGGAATACTCATCTCTTTATTTATTAATCCTTGTTCAATTCTTAATTTAACTTGGTTACTAGATAAACCTTCATTTAAATTAGGATTAAATCTTTCCATAGTATCAACCTTCTTTTATTATTGTACCACGTCAAATAAATTATATCAAAAAAAACTAATGTTTTTAATGACAATTTTGTAATGTTAGTGAAAATTAATAATGTTTTTGCCATATTTTTTGTATCTATAATATGTTACAATTATATTAGTCAATTTTGTTAATTTGTTGTTGACTTCGTGTGCGAATTAATTTATAATTAACTATAAGAGGTATATTTAAGTTTTAGTGTTTTACTCTATTCTTTTTTAGAATGGAGGTGATTTTCATAATTAAATTTTATGAAAGGAACATATTTTGTGGAATTACTCATTGTTTTTGCTCTAATTATTTTCTACACAATCCTAGTTCTTAAAAAGAACTAGTCTCAAACGAAAACACCGAATCAGCTTTTGAGACGGTGTTTTCTTTCAAAAAAATTATTTGAGAATAAAACATCTAACATAAGGATATTAAATGTATCTCTTTTTATTATATGAGATTTCCTCATCTGTACACATTTTACTATAAATTAATTTAATTGTCAATATAAAAACTAAGTGATTATTCCTCACTTAATTTTTTATAATATTCATAAGTTTTAATAGCATTTTCTTTATTCAATTTTAATAATTCATCTGCTTCATTATTTATTTTGCTTAAAACAGTATATCTTGTTTGTTTATTCAAGAAATCTTCATAAAGATTAAAATCAGGATTACAATCTAAACTAAATTTAGTTAATGGATTTCTTCTAAAAATTGGGAAATATCCGCATTTGACAGCATCTTTTTCCATTTCTAAGCTATTACTCATTCCACCAATAATACCATGAGAAATACAAGGGGCATAAGCAATAATAATAGCTGGACCATTATAACTATTAGCTTCGTTAAACGCTTTAATCAACTGCATCGGATTAGCTGCTAATGATACTTGAGCAACATAAACATTTGGATAAGTCATCATCATTCTCGCTAAATCTTTTTTATTAGTTTTTTTACCATCGCTAGCAAATAAAGCAACACTACCGATTGGTGTAGCCTTACTAGATTGACCACCAGTATTAGAATAAACTTGTGTATCTAAAACCAATATTTTAACATTTTCCCCACTAGCTAAGACATGGTCAATACCTGAAAAACCAATATCATAAGCCCAACCATCACCACCAATAGTCCAAATATTTCTTCTTACAATATAATCTTTATAAGGTAATAACTCAGGATACTTATTAAAATCGATTGTCTCATAATACTTTTTAGTTATGTTGTAATCATTAATATTTTCAATATACTCTTTAAATTCAGGATATTTACTCATGATTTTGACAATTTTTTCTTTATTATATTTATCAGCCATTAAAAATCCAAAACCATATTCGGCATTATCTTCAAATAAAGAACTAGCCCAAGGAATAGTATATGGCATTGATGGGGCACTAGCACCATAAATAGAAGAACATCCAGTCGCATTAGCGATAATCATACTATCACCAAACAATTGTGTCAACAACTTAATATAAGCAGTTTGACCACAACCAGCACAAGCGCCACTAAATTCTAACTTAGGTTCTCTAAATTGAGTATTTTTAACATTATTTAAATTAGTCTCTTTACAAGTTACATTTTTAGATAAATAATCGAAAATCTTTTGTTCTTGTTCTTCGTCGACCAATTTAGAGAAAATCAATGATTTTTCTTTTGATAAACAAGATTTAATACATAACCCACAACCAGTACAATCTTTGACACTTATACCGATAATAAATTTATCAATACATCTTTCTTTTATATAATTAGGAGCTTTTTCATATTCCCCATCAGATAATTGATATGGTCTAATTACACCATGTGGGCAAACAAATGAACACATATTACATTTAATACAATTACTACTAATCCATTTAGGTACTAAATCAGAAATACATCTTTTCTCTTCCCTACTCGTTCCTGCTTTAAAAGTTCCATCCGGCATTTCACTAAAACTAGAAACAGGCAATTTATCTCCTAATCTTTTACGCATAGCCAAATAAACATCGACACATTTTGGTTGTTCTTCTTGTTTATAATTACCATCTAATTTAATTTCTTTTAAATAAGCAGTAGCCAAATCGATTGCCTCAACATTTGATTTAGCGATACTTTCACTTTTTAAACCAAAACGTTTAGTAACATCATCTTTTAAATCTTTTTTAATTTTATCGAAGTCAAATAAATTAGATAAATAAAATATAATAACTTCCATAATTGTGCTTATTTTATTGTTTAAACCAACTTTACGAGCCAACTCATAAGCATTAATAATATAAAATTTAATATTTTTTTCTTTGATTATTTTTTTAACATCAGAACTTAAAAAATTATTTACTTCGCTCTCTGTCTTAACTGTATTTAAAATAAAAGTTCCATTTTCTTTAATATTTGAAAGGATATCAAAATCATCCATATAGGTATCTTTAGTAACGACTATTAAAGATGGATTATCAACATAATAAGTCGCTTTAATTGGTTTGTCACTAAATCTTAAATGACAGTTAGTTACCCCTCCTGATTTTTTAGAATCATATTGGAAATAACCTTGCACATATTTATCAGTATTTTTGCCAACTAATTTGATAATTGATTTACTAGCACTGACCATTCCATCAGAACCATAACCATATATTAACATTTCTAAACCATTGTTTATTTTATAGTTTTCCTCTTTTAAACTTAAATTAGTAACATCATCTTGAATTCCAATGGTAAAGTTATGAATAGGATTATCTAACATGTCATAAACTGCTTTAATTTGACTAGGCGTTGTATTTTTACTTGATAAACCGTACCTACCACCGACAACTTCAATATTTTCCTCTTTTAAAACATTGCAAACATCTAAGTATAAAGGTCCTTCACTACCAAACTCTTTAGTCCGGTCTAAAACTGCTATTTTATCAACGGTATTGGGTATCACTTCTTTTAAATACTTACTAGAAAAAGGACGATACAAATGAACTTCAATTAATCCCAAATCATCATCTAAATCATCGATAACCTCTTTAATGGTCTCACAAACTGATCCCATCGCAATTATTACTTTATGAGCCTTAGAGCCTCCATAATAATTAAATGGTTTATAATTCATACCAGTTATTTTATTTATTTTTTCCATATAACTATTAACAATATCAGGCACTTGATCATAATATTTATTTCTTATTTCTGTTGCTTGAAAATAAATATCATCACTTTGACTAGTTCCATAAGTTTTAGGATTATAAGGGTTTATTGCTTTATTCCTAAATTCTTGTAATTTACTATAATTTATTAAATCTTTAACATCATCTTGGTCTAAAATATTGATCTTTTGTAGTTCATGACTAGTCCTAAAGCCATCAAAAAAATGCATAAAAGGAAGACTACTTTCAATCGCTGATAAATGAGCCACCACGCCTAAATAATTAGCATCACTGACATTACTAGAAGCTAACATATTAAATCCAGTCATTCTTGTGGCGTAAATATCTTGATGATCTCCTAGTATTGATAAAGCATGTGTTGATAAACTACGAGCTGCCACATGCATAACGCATGGTAGCATTTCTCCTGCTATTTTATACATATTTGGTATCATCAATAACAATCCTTGACTAGCAGTATAAGTGCTCGTCAAAATACCAGACCTAAGCAAGCCATGTACTAAACCACTCGCACCAGCTTCACTTTGCATTTCAATCACTTTCACTTGATCGCCAAAAATATTAATTAACCCCTTAGTACTCCAATTATCAATATTTTCAGCCATAGGGCTTGAAGGTGTAATCGGGTAAATTCCTGCCACTTCCGTAAATAAATAGGAAGCATGGCTACAAGCTTCATTACCATCAATTATTACTTTTTTCATGTTAATCACCTATTTAAATTATACTATAATTTTAAATAAAAAGTAAACATATAAAACAATTGCGATAAGTTTACTTTTTTTTAACTTGTGATATAATATTTTAAGGGGATGATACTATGAGAATAAATATAAATAAAAAAAAACTTATTTGCGTATTAATTTCAGGCATTGTTATCGCTAATTTAGTAGGATGTTCACAAAAAACAACATACCAAGCAACATATCAATATGAAAAACATCCAACATTGCAAAACAACACTAATTCAAAAACAGAAATTAAAGACAATAATTATGAGAATGAAAAAAATGAATCTTTAAAAGAAACACCAACCGAAGAAAGTCAAACTTTAGAAAATCAGCAGATTGAAGAAAACCAACCTTCTAAAAATCAATCAGTCGAAGATAGTCAGCCTTCTAAAGAACAATCAACTGAAGAAAAACAAGAACAAAATGAGTTAACTAATAACTATGAAGAAGAAAAAAACGAATATACCAATAACGATCAAGAAGCGATTAATGCTTTCGATAAATTACAAAAAAATATTGACAATATTTTAAATTCTGAGCAAGCAAATTCTGCCAAAGATAAAGTCAAAGGAGCCTTTGTTACTGTTGTTGATTTCCTATTTTACGATAGTGAAATTAATGGTATAACTTTTAATGAACTAACTGACGCTGGCAAACAAAAAGTATTACAGATCGCTAGTGCCATCGACACCAAAATCGAAAGTAAGTTCCCAAATTATAAAGACACAATCGCTAATGGCACTAAAAATGCTTTTAACAAAGCTAGTGAATTAATTAAAAAAGGGGCAAACAATGTCAAGGAATTTTCTAAAGATAAATTAGGTGAAGAAAATTATAATGCAATCGTCGAAGTTAAAGATGAAATCGCTGAATATACTAAAAAAGCAATCGATATTATTAGTGATTTTGGTAGCAATATATTTAGCAAAGGAAAAGAGTACATTAAAAAATGGTATGAAAATTTTAGAAATTAATACCATTTTTTTATAATGTTATATCTATTAATGGCCATTATTATTGAATAATTATATCTTATAACAGCATAAATTTATTTAATTTTGTCGAATTTTTATTGACTGATTAATGTCATTATTATACAATCAATAAACGAGATATATTTAATTAGGTGTTTTACTCTATTCTTTTTTTCGGAATGGAGGTGATTTCTATGATTGTAAAGATTATAGAAAGGATGAAGTCATATCGGAATTGATAGTTATATTTATAACTATTGTTTTTTACACAATTCTAATTCTTAAAAATAAAGACTAATCACAAAAGAAAACACCGCATGTACTTTTAAACGGTGTTTTCTTTAAAAACCTAAATAGAGTAAACATCTAAAGTATGCGATGACTAAATTTATCTCTTTTTTTATTAATGATCCTACCTCATCTACATATATTTTACAGTAAATTAAATTGTCAAACTTAAAAATCTAATATTTCTACTTCATCACCATTTTTAAGTAAAAATGCATTCGCATCATCAGTGTCTAAATGCATCTCAAAAAAAGCTTCTTCACTCGGCTTAATATTCACTTCAATAATTCCCGGTTTCTTTCCAACAATTTTGACCATTACCTTATCAGGTAAATGATATTTTTCTTTATCAACATAAGTAACATGAATATGGCGATCAGCAATAATACATCCATTAGTTGTAATACTACCATGAGGGCCAATTAAAGTAACAACCTCACTATCTTCTAAGTGACCAGAACTTCGAACAGGTGGATTTAAACCTAATTTATATGCATCGGTTTGCGATATTTCTATTTGTGTATAGTCACGAACAGGACCCAAAACTCTGACATTATTTATTTCCGATTTGGCAGTTTTGATAGTCAATACCTCATTGGTAGCAAATTGTCCTGGTTGATTCAATCTATTTTTTTTAGTCAAATCATAACCAAATAAAATATCTAAGTCACTTTGTTTTAAATGAATATGACGATTTGAAACGCCAACTTTTAACTTCATACTATCACCCCTATAATTATATCATAAATCTTTCTTTTATTTAATATATTTTATGTGAAAGGAGATTTTATGAATTATTATAATCAGTACAGTGGGCAACCCCTCTACGTAAAATCAACTACCCCACCACAAAATACTAACTATCAACAAATGCAACTGCCTGCCGAACAATCCTATATCGAAAATATTTTAAGATTGAACAAAGGAAAAAAAGTTAGGATCCATCAAACTTTTCCTGATTCTAATGAATGGCGGGATTTAGAATTTACTGGCATAATCGAACAATCTGGAAGAGATCATATAATATTGAGTGATCCTTCAAATGGAGTTTGGCAGATGTTATTAATGATCTATGTTGATTATATATCATTTGATGAACCAATTAATTACAGTTCCGAATTTTATCCAAATAATTGATTTTATATAAAATATTTGCTATAATTTACATGGTGAGTATAAATGAACGTAGTTTTTACAGTATTAATCATTTTGATTATTATATGTTTAATTTTAATTTGGTATGTAAACACGTATAATAAATATCAAAGTTTAATAATTAAAATAAATGAAGCCGAAGCAAATATAGATACAACTTTAAGAAAAAGATTCGATCTTTTAAATAAATCAATTAACATTATTAAAGGTAACACAAAAATTGAAGGAGAAGTTTTAGAATTAATAGTCAAATTAAGAAGTCGCAAACTATCAAATTTCGATTTAGATCGCCAACTATATGAAGCAATCAATGAATTTAACTATTATAAGGAAAACTATCCTGAATTAGAAAAGGTTGATAGTCTAGTGAAAATAGAATCCGCACTGGACGATAGTGAACACGAAATTAATGCCTTAAGGAAGTACTATAATGATACAATTACTGAATATAACAAACTAACAAAAAAATTCCCTAGCAATATAGTAGCAATTATGCTAAAATATAAAGAAAAAACTTACTTTGATGGCAAAAATATGAATGATGACATCATTAATGACTTTAAATTATAAAACAGTTCATCTCTTTGAACTGTTTTTCTTTCTAATTTTAACAAATAAAATTAAAATAGCAAATAATGATAAACCACCAATCATTATATATAATAATTGATTATTCTTCACTTCCACTGGTTGCTCTATTTCTTTTGAATCAATTTTGATGACATATTCGCCATCAGATGAATACAAATAGTTCTCTTTTGCATACCTAGCCACATATTCAGGGTCATTCAACTTTTCAATTTCAATTTTTAAATTAGCTTTTTCATCTTGTAATGCCAATAATTCTGATTTTAATTTTGATTCTTCTTGCTTCAATGAAATATAACTATATGTATAGCCGATTAGCGTTACAAAAAAATAAAATATCGCAACAATGGAAAGAATTCCAAAAATCATTAATCGTCTTTTTGATTTTTTTGAAACCCTATTTTTCATATCTAGCCTCCATAAAGATTATATCATTTTTTTAATAATAATACAAATCTTTTGAGGATTTTTTTGATTACAATTTCTAACAAAAATCCAACTACAAAAGCAATTATATAGTATGGATGAATTATAGCATTATTTAATTTTAACAAAACGAAAAAATAAGCTAAAGAACTTAAAAGTGTTATTAAAAAAATAATAATTGTATTAAATAATTTTTTCTTGTTATAAAATATATCAATCAAAGAAGAAAAAAATAACCCAAAAAAAATGGAAAACAAAAAAGTTATAATCTGTGTTTTTAAGTTCATCATTTAAACAATTTACTGAATACTCCTTCTTCTTTTTTATTACTGTCAACGTAACTTAAGCTAACTATCACTCCTTTTATTGAAACACTGCCCTGATAAGTATCTAACTTAATTATTTCCAGTTCGTTACCTTTGATAACGATATTACCCATTGTTGTTTCCAACAAAAATTCTTCATTATCAAAACTATCTATTTTTTTTACGCCACTTATGATTATATTTTTTCTTTCGTTTATTGTTATATTATGATTTAAACTAGCAATCGTTTCCATCTTGTCCATAATTAGCCTCCTTTAATAAAATATATGAGTAATTATGGTTTTTATGTTATTTATTCATTTAAAAACTGTCGATAAATCGACAGCTATATCCAAACACCCCATAAAATTGCTAATGCGGCTAAAACTATTCCGAAAAACCAAAACATTTTAACAACATCTCTTTCTTGCCAACCTAATTTTTCAAAATGATGATGCAAAGGCGTCATCAGGAACACTCTTTTACCGGTAAAACGAACCGATAACCTTTGAATTATGCAAACCAAAGTTTCAATCACAAATACTCCAGCTACTACTAAAAGCGTTAATTCATGACTTGAAACAATCGAAACAGCTGCTAGTGTTCCACCTAATGCTAAAGACCCCGTATCGCCCATAAAAACCTTGGCCGGATATGTGTTAAAAAAACAAAAAGCAATCAAAGCACCAACTAAGATGAAACAGAAAACACCAATGTCCTCATTACCTTCAATTCCAAGAGAAGCCCAAGCAATCATTCCAAAAGCTAAAAATGCGATTGACGATAAACCACCAGCTAAACCATCTAGTCCATCGGTTATATTAACAGCGTTAGCTGTTGCTACTAACATAAGTAAAATTAATAACCAATAAAACCAACCTAAATTAATTGAAACTCCAAAAGTATAAATTTCTAAAACTGGCTCTCTTCCACCTTTCATGAATAAAATGAAAAATATAATAGCAATAATAATTTGCCCAAGTAATTTCTGAAATTCAGTCAATCCGATATTATTATGTCGCTTAATTATTAAATAATCATCTATAAAACCTAGTAAAGCGTATGCTAAGAAAACAAAAATTACTATCGCCAAATTATAAGTCATCTCTAACTTATTCATTAAAAGTAAAATCACAACTGATATAATGGTGGGAACGATAAATATTAATCCACCCATTGTCGGTGTTCCATCTTTTGTTTTATGTTTAGATAAAAAAGCGCTGACAGTTTGTTTTATTTTCATTTTTCTAAGTAGTGGTATTAAAACAACTCCAAATATAATTGATAATATAAAACCTATCATAAACGCTAGTACCGCTTTTGCTAAAATTAACACATCATCATCTCCAATTATATATTTTCTAGTACTATTTTACGGTCATCAAAATCATATTTTACGCCATCGATAATTTGATAATTTTCATGTCCTTTTCCTAATAATAATAGTATATCATTTTTATCTAACATTTGTATACCCTTTATAATTGCTTTCTTCCGATTTAAAATAATTTCATAGTTATATTTGTCAAGATTATGTAACATATCAGAAATTATATTATTAGGATTTTCTCCACGAGGATTGTCATTAGTAAAAATAACATAATCACTACCAGTACAAGCTAAATGACTCATAATTGGACGCTTAAAACTATCTCGATCCCCACCACAGCCAATTATTGTAATAATTTTATTAGGATTTAATTCTCTTACTGTATCAATTATCTTTTCAACTGCATCAGGAGTATGAGCGTAATCGACAATAACTAAATTTCCATCTTTACTAATCATATCCATTCTGCCTGGAGGACAAGTTAGCTCACTAACAATTTGTGAATCCAAATTTAATTCACTTAAAAATGAAATTACAACTAATACATTATACAAATTATGTTTCCCAATTAATTTAGTTTTATAACTGATTCCATTAACTTTAAAAGTACTTCCATTCAATGTAATTTCATAATCTTTTAAATGATAATCACCACCATTTAAACCGTAAGTTACACTATTTTCCCTCATAAAATATTCTTTATATGGATCATCATAATTGACAAAAGTTTTGAAAGTCACATTAGAAAATAAAATTTGTTTTGCTTTAACATAATCATCCATTGTCTTATGATAGTCTAAATGATCTTCCGTAATATTAGAAAAAATACCATAATTAAACTTTAATCGATCCAAACGATGCATTGCCAAGGCTTGACTACTACACTCCATTACAACATACTCTACTCCATTTTCTAAACACTCCAACAACAACTCATATATTTCTAAAATATCAGGCGTAGTATTATTAAGATTTCTTACCTTTTTATCTAAATAAAAACCGATTGTACCAATATAAGCACACTTAATATTCAATTTATTTAATGCTTGATATATCAAAAAACAAGTTGTCGTTTTGCCATTAGTTCCTGTCATACCAATTAATTTTAATTTTTTGATCTTATCATAATAATTTTCATATAAATAATCCACCAAGTACTTATGAGTGTCAGAAACAATCATAGTTTCAACCTCATAATTTCCGTGTTCAGCAATAATCTTAGCAGCTCCATTGTTAATGGCATCCAAAATGTAATCATGACCATCATTCTCTTTTTTCAGAGCTATGAAGGTATCTCCTTTTTTTATTTTTCGTGAATCATCTTTAATATTCAATTTAATCACCCACTATATTTTATTCAAATAGCTAAAAAGTGTGGTAAAATATATTTGGTGGTAGCATGAAAAAATTCATATTTTGTCTTATTTTGTTTTTTCCTCTTAAAACTATAGCATTGGAACAAGCAATTATTGATATTAATGAATTAACTATTTATGAAATTCAGGAATATGTAGATAAAGGTTATTTAAACTACGAAAAGATTGTCAAATTATATCTTGATCGAATCGAAGCTTATAATGAACAATACAATGCCTTAATTACAATTAATGAAAACGCTTTGGAACAAGCTAAACAGTTAGATCTAGAATATCAAGAAAATGGAAGAAGGAGCTTAATTCATGGATTACCTGTTATTGTTAAAGATAATATCGATGTTAAAGGCATGCCAACGACTAATGGTGCTAGTGGCCTACTTGATTCTTATCCATATGAAAATGCCAGTGTGGTTCAAAAACTAATTGATAATGGTGCTATTATTATTGCTAAAGCTAACATGGATGAATTTGCTTTTAATGCAGCTTATACTCATAGTAGTTTTGGCGATACTTACAATGCTTATAATACTAACTATTCTTCTTATGGATCTTCAGGTGGTAGTGCGGTTAGTGTCGCCAGTAATTTAGCTGTTTTCGCACTCGGTACTGATACTGGTAGTTCTGTTAGAGTCCCTAGTAGTGCTAATGGTGTCGTTGGAATAAGACCAACATTTGATTTAGTTAGTACTGATGGCGTAATAAAGTTTGAAGAAACACGAGATGTAGTTGGTGTTATTACTAAATATGTTAGTGATAACGCGATTGTTCTAGACCTAATTGATAACAGTGATGTAAAATATGAAGACTATTTAAGTGATTCTTTAGAAGGAATTAGAATTGCTGTTATAAAAAATTTTATGAATCCTAATACTAATAGTACTAGTGTTGCTTATGGTAAAACCGATCAATTTGTCTATGATATGATGAATGATGCAATAGCTGATCTAGAAAAGCTAGGAGCTGAAATAATTTATCTTGATAATTTTTACTTGAATTATCAATTCGATGCGACTACTATGTGTTATAATTTTAATCAATATATTCAAAACACTTCGAGTAAAATTAAAAGTTTAGATGATTTAATTAAAAATGGTGGTTATACCCAATATATTGAAGGATACAATGGTTATTATTGCAACCACGACTATAAACTAACCGATTCTTATCAAAATTATATAAATAAACGCAATAATAATATAAATGTTGCAAATAATAGATTTGAAAATAATGATATTGATGCCATTATTTATCCTACTTTAAAAACTGAACTTTATACAGTCGAAGAATCTAAATATTTAAAAATTCATACTCCTAGTTCTGATACTGCCCCTTTAATTGGTTTCCCAGCCATGAGTATTTTAATGGGATTTTATAACGATTTACCCTATGGAATGGAGATAATGGCTCAAGCTAACAATGAAAAAGTAATCTATCAAATTGCTAGCGCTTATGAAAGCTTAAACAACTATTATCATACTCCTAGTATTGCACCTAGTCTTTATGAAATACCTGAAGAAATTAATAATTTAATTGATTATTATGAGCAATACAAAGATGATTCAAAGTATGAAAACATTAATAAAGAAGTTTTAAATTATTTTATCAATTTTGATGGCAATATTGATACAATTACTGCCTTAATGAACAAATATAATGAACAAAACTTAACAGCTGAACAAGCAATTAATAATAAAAGTAATTATATTATCTTGATATTGGGAACACTAATTGCAGCAATTATAGTTAAGAAGGTGAAAAAATGAAATTAAACGAATTGATCGATTGCCCATACGATATTATTGTAACTGGTATTAAAACTAATTCTGTCAATATAAAAAAGGGTGATCTATTTATATGTATCGACAGCAAAACCATGGATCGTCATTTATTTATCGATGATGCTATAAAAAAAGGTGCCAGTGCTATTATCGTTAAGAATGATGTAGGCAAAAAGAGTGTCCCTATTATTAAAGTCGATAATCCTAATCAAATTTTTATCGATATAATTAATAAATTTTACAATTATCCTACTCGCAAATTAACCATGATTGGAGTCACTGGGACTGACGGTAAAACCACCGTTGCTACAATAATATATCAACTCATAAATAATTGTGCCTATATTGGAACAAATGGAATTTCTTATAACGATTATAAAGAAAAAACTAGTAATACTACTCCTAATTTGGATAAAACAATTCCCCTTTTTGCTAATATGGTGAAAAATGAAATTAAAACAGTTAGCATGGAAGTATCTAGTGAAGCTTTATACTATGATCGCGTAGCGGGTATTGAATTTGATTGTAGTATTTTAACTAACATTACTAAAGAACACTTAAATACTCATAAAACTTTAGAAAATTATATTGCATGCAAATGCAAATTATTTGATAATACTAAAGGCCCTTGTATTTTAAATAAGGAGGATGAACATTTTTCTGAAGTAGCTAAACATTGTTCGAAAATATATACTTATGGTCAAGATAGTAATAACGATTTATATTTTAAAGATGTTAAATTAGATCATGATAAAACAACTTTTAAAATCGTTTATCAAAATAAGCAATATGAAATTGAAAGCCCTTTAATTGCTTTGTTTAATGTTTACAATCTATGTGCAGCTTTATTAGCTTTAGTATCCCTAGGCTATGAACTACAAGAGTTAATTAAAAATATTAAGAACTTAAAAGTAAGTGGCCGTTTAGAAAATATCGATTTGGGTCAAGATTTCAAAGTTATCGTCGACTATGCTCATACTCCTAATGGAATTAATAACCTATTGCAATTTATGAATGGTCTTGAACACAACAAATTGATCGTTGTTTTTTCTGAACCAGGAGAAAGAGATAAAAGTAAACGATCAAGTAAGGGCTATAATGTTATTACTAACTGTGATTATGCGATTGTAACTAGTCAAGATCCTCGTGGAGAAGATCCTATGGATATTGCTAATGATTTAATAAGTGATGTCAAAGATTACAAAAATTATGAAATAATTTTAGATCGTAGTGAAGCCATAAAAAAAGCCATCAATATGGCTAGAGAAAATGACATTGTTTTAATTATTGGTAAAGGTAGCGATAACTACCAAATATTAAAAGACAAAATTATTGAATTTTCTGATCTTGAAGAAGTAAAAAAATGTTTAACAAATATATTAAATAAAAATTAGAAATTATGATATGAACATCGTTTCTATATTCAAGAAACAAGTTTCATATCATTTTTTATTTTCAATTATATCCAAAAAAGCATCTATATTTGTTTTTCTAATATTACCATCATTATTTATCAAATCCATTATTTCCTCTTTTGTTAAATATTGCACATATTCAACTTCATCTTCTTCATATACTAATTCATTTATATTAATATCTTTTCTTATATAGAAAACATCTTTAAATGCACTTTCATATTTATAAGTTTTAAATAATTCTATTTCTGTTGGATCAATATCAATTCCAAGTTCTTCCTTTATTTCCTCTAAAATGGCTTCTTTACTTGTTTGTCCAGCTTTTACATGTCCTCCAGTAGTGGCCCATACACTTTTTTTTCTTTTAGATGTCATTTGAAATAAGAATTCACCTTTAGAATTTTCTATAAATGCTAATACTACAATAGTATATTTTCCTTTAGGAACTTCAAGTTTAGTTCCTTTTTCCCTAAATATTTTTTCACCTGTT
Source organism: uncultured Bacilli bacterium (assembly GCA_944332645.1). GTDB lineage: Bacteria > Bacillota_I > Bacilli_A > RF39 > UBA660 > Faecisoma. The sequence continues at coordinate 7,366 of CALVKK010000006.1, read as the reverse complement.
AAATTTTTATTATCATCATATAAATCTGTATATTCGCCATAAGTTCCTTTAGATATCATTTGTTTCAGACCCAATTAAAATTATCTATGCCCCATAATTTTGACAGACTTTTCTATTCATTAAAAATATCAGGTAAATCATTTTCTAACAAAATATAAGTTTCTTTATTAGGAAAATAGTTCTGTGCAATACTGATTGCTTCTTTAACATCATTTAGTATTAGCAATTTATCTTTATCAAATTTAGAATCTAATAGTCCTTTTTGAATCGGTTTAGTCTGTTCTATTCCGACCAAAATAGCCAAATCGACACTATCAGCAATGTATTTACCAAAATTATAGTTAACCTCATACTGTTTATTCCCCATCTCAATCATTCCAGGGGTAATTATTACTTTCTTACCAGGCATTAGTTTCAAAACATCCAAAGCCATTTTAGATCCAACAGGATTAGAATTATATGCATCATCAATATAAGTAATCTGACCATATTTTTTGATTTGTAAACGATGCTCGATCGGTTTAATCTGCAATACACCTCTTTGTAACTCAGCAATAGATAAACCCAATTCTTTACCAACTGCTATACCAGCTAGAATGTTATAAACATTAGATTCACCCAATAACTTAGTCGTAAAATCATATGACTTTTTATCATTTTTAAAATGAACTTTAAAACTCATGCCATCACTAGAATACTTAATATCACTAGCATAAACATCAGCTTCAACACTTAACCCATACCAAACAACTTTAACTTTATTTTTTAAATGATAATTTACCTGTAATTCATCGTCGATATTTAAAAATGCGATACCATCACTTGGTAATGATTCAATCAATTCAAATTTCGTTTTCGTTGTATTTTCAATCGAGCCAAAAGTATCTAAATGGGCCGTTCCAATTTTAGTTAAAATACCATATTTTGGTTTAACAATACTAGCTCTACTTTTAATATCCCCTCTTCTAAAAGCACCTAATTCAGCTACAAAATAATCATTATATTTATCAATATACTCGTTGATTGTTCTAATTAAGCCATAATTGGTATTAAAATTTTGAGGCGTTGGAAAAGCAATATACTTGACATTTAATATATCACTAATTATATTTTTAGTACTGGTCTTCCCATAACTGCCAGTTACAGCTATAACCTCCATTTTGTTTAAAGATTTTAATTTACGATTAGCTTTATTTTTATAATACAAATAAACTAACTTTTCAAGTGGCTTATTGATAATATTAGCTAAATAAACAATATAATAATTAAAATATATTAAACTACCAATAATAAAATAATACATGAAAACTAAATCTTGATCGAAATTTAAGAAAATTGTCAGAATCGGAATTAAATATAAAATAAAAATTGTTAAACACATTCTTTTAATGCGACCAGTAAACACTAAAGGCTTCTTGACTTGTTCATGCTTATATTTCTTAAGCAATAAATAAGTTAAAATCAAATAATAAATTGTTATGGTTATACTTAATAATTGATTGTTAATAAAATATCCTAAAACAACAATAAACAAGTACAAATAGTCAAACCAAACAAAAATGAATTTACTATTATTATTAATCCATTTTAAATATCGATTACCATCATTGTACCAATTTTGTTGCAACATGTGAAATGCTTTTTTTAAATCAAAAACAATATAAATGAACATACATATCAAAGCAATAATAAATAAAATCATGTTCTCCTCCTAAATTTGTCGACCTTGTCTCAAAACAAAACTACCATCTGAAAATTCATAATCAATATTTAATTCACTTAAAATATCTAAAATAACATCATTAACAGTAACTGTTTCTTTACTAAATTTTTTCTGATACAACTGTTGCATCCATATTTGAATTTCACTATTTATCTTCTTCAAATAATCTTCACAAGTGGCAAAGAATCTACTCTGATGAATTCTTTGATCAAAATTGTTTAACTTTTCATAATCTAAAACTTCTTTACGATAACAGCTAAGAATTTCGATAACATTTTTGATGTCTGGAAAAAATCCTAATAACCTTATTTTATTTAAATAATCATTAACCAAATCCGTTATAACATCCACGTTTAAAGATCCATTAATATAATTTAATTCACTAATACTAGTATTTAAAATTTCAGGATTTATATTTATTTTTTTTATATTAGAAACAGGAATTTCATAAAATGCAAAAGCTTCACCATCATATTGACCACTATTATAAGGTAATCCCAATTCAAATGATCGTGATTTATTTTTTTCACCTAAAGATAATCTGGGAACAACTAACTCTAAGGAAATATAATTGTCGATAAAAGCTTTAGTCGCTTTCCCCTTTCTATTAGTAACACTAATCCATAACTCGCTATTATTTCCATAAAAATTTCTTTTATTAAAAATACCTTTTTGTAATTTGGCATAATTGGAAAGTAAACCATGCATTAAAATACTTTCTAAATTAAAGAAATTAAATCCAATACCATGAAAACAAGTAATTGTAGCTTCATTATTATTGAAGTTCTTGAATTTTTCATAATTAATTTCACTTATTTTATTACGGTAAAGTTGATTTGTTTTATTAGCAAATTCAACTAACTGTTTAGAGAAATCCAAACGTAAGTATTTTTCATTTAAAACTGCTAAACTAGTTTTCATAAACCTCGTTCGATCCAAAGCATCGGCATCTTTTAAAATATTATATAGTAAATAATATCGTGATAAATTATTTTCATTAACTTCATAATTATCAGCTGTTATTCTAATGAGCTTATCATCAGTTGCATGACCATCACAAATAGCTTTTAAGATATTTAAATTTTGTGGTTCATTATAAATTGGGCTATCAACTACCTCATCAATTTTACGAGCCGAATTAAGGCCATGAAAAGTTTCCTCAACATCACTAATTCTTCCTATGTCATGATAAACAGCAGCATCAAACAATATTTGACGATCGGAATCTGATAAATCATAATCAGTACTAATAATATAAGAAAACATCAAAACTTTCTCTGAATGATGTAATCCATGAATCAATGATTTGTAAAGATATTGTTCTTTGATATTTCTTATTTTTTGTTTTAAATCTTCCTTTTGCTCATTATCCAAATAACTATCAATTAAACCTTGTTCAATTAAGTTATATAATATTTTTTTCATATATTTTTGCCTCGTTTACTTCTTTTTCTATAATGTCTTCTTTAGGAGAAAGAATATATATTTTAGATAATTCCTCTTTAGTTAATCCAAAATACCTAATTTTATCATGATCATAATCACGTTCAGGATCTGCATAATACCATTTACTATTAACATAGTATTTAATCGCTGCATGCGGTAATTTACCTTTTCGACATATAACGGTTTCACTTTTTATTCCATAAATAGTAAATAATAGTTTTAATAGATTGACATAACCATCACAAACAGCTTTTCTAGTGGTTAAAGCACCAAATGAAGAATTCATCAAAGCCATTCGTTTTAAAATATATTGCCGATCATTTTCATTAAGACTAAGTACTTTTTCGTAATTGCGATTACGATAATCTAAGCCTTCATAGTCATATGACAAATAAGAAATGACAAACTTATATATGGCAAAAGCTTGGTCCTCTTTCGGTAATTCGTCAATATTTAATCTTTTTAAAAAATTTAAAACTTTTTTATACATTTCCGACATTTGATATATATCGACAACATAAATTTCATCATGAAAATAAATGTGTTCACCAAATTTGATATTGGATTTGTTTGTATTGTATTGTTTTTTTAAAAAATCACTAATTCGTGGCGTAAACATTTTAGGATACATTTTAATGTCCATAATATTAATGGCGGTATCAACTGTATTTTCAATATAATGCGTAACATCTCCAATATCACTAACTGGACTTTCACAAATGACAACTTGATTTAATTTTTTCTTATCGCTTAATCCTCTTATCTTTACTAAATTAGGATTACAAAATAATTTCAATATTTTTATATTATCTAAATTACGAATATCTAAAATTTCAATATTTTGGTCATATATTATCTTTAAAGATTCCAAATTTTTCAGTTTATTAATCTCGCTAAAATCAGTGATATTATTTAATATTATAGGATTAGAAAAAGAATACAAATTTGAACTAATAATCGTTAAGTTCTTTAGATTTTTTAAATTAGAAAGACCAGCTAACCCATCACAATTACTAACAACTAATTCATCTATTGCATTAAGTTCATCTTCCGTAAATGTTCCGTTAAAATTAAAAATATTAGCTCTTTTACCTATTTTTACTAATTTTTCTAAAATAATTATAGATAAAGAATCATTAAATAACATCACTTCACCTCCTAAAACATATCGACTATTTTATCCAATTTATCAATAACAGGAAAGCCTTTATCTTTAGTTAAGTCACGGGAGAATTGAATACCAATTCCACCTTCATTTTCCCATTCTCTTAAGTTACCAGAATAATCATCAATCAATATTGCATCTTTGCTTAAACATATTTTGGTTTTAGATATTTCCCTTGGAACAGGAATAATAGTAATATCTTTAAAATACTTTCTGATATGATTTATTTTAGCAACTGCTTCATCTAATGAATTAACATGTGTCAATATTGCTACATTGAATTTATTGGAAGCAAATATCTTTTTCAAACAATTATAACCATCATTGATAATTGGTGTTAATGTGAGTAACTGTTTCCAATTTAAATTAGAATAGAATTCCTTCATTTTATCAGGATCTTTTCGATCGACTTCCAAGCGATCTAGCATGTCATAAGTAACACGGATGGTATCCATTATCACGCCATCAAAATCAATATATAAATTTTTCATACCATTCACCAATTACATTATATCATATCTTAAAAAAATTTGTATATTTCTTGATTAGAAATAAACCTATTAGTCCAATTAAAAATATACTATAATTAACGATAAAATTATCCTTAATTAACAAAGGTACAAATAAAGTGGTCGTGATATTACTAGCCATATGAAGAATTATTGGTGCTTTTATATCTTTATACTTTTCATAGACAAAAATCAAAATTAAACCTAAAACTAAAGCATAGATAATTTGAAAAATATTGAAATGAGTCAAAGCAAAAAATAAAGTCGTAATTAGAATGGCTGCCATATTAGTTATTCTTCTCTTTAGTTCGTTATAAATAATTCCTCTAAATATCAACTCTTCGATAACTGGTCCAATTAAACCAGTTGCTATAAGAACATATAATATATTACCATTACCACCAAACAAAGACGTTTGAAAAGTAAAATTATTAATATAATATGCAAACACATTATAAACCAAACTTAATAAAACCGCAAAAATTAATAAGACTTTGATATTTATTTTTTTTTCTTTACTACTGTAATAATTTTTCTTATAATCCATCAATAAAAAAGGAATAAAAATTAACCCTAAAATGACAACAATTAGTAATTGTTTATCTAATAAAAAACTATTAAACTCATCGATTGCATGCCCTCCTTGAATGTAAAAATATGCCATAATAACTATTAATAAAAACTGTATTATAAAATAAATTAATGGCCATTTTATTACTTTCCACATATAATCTCACCTATTTTATTATATAACAAATAATATAATAAAACAACAATCATAACTAAAGTGAATTATTTTAAAACTGTACAAAAATGTACAGTTTTTTTATTGCGATTTCAACACATCACTTGTTACAAATATTATCATCTTTATAATTTTTTCATTTTTAATTTTATTTGTTACACTCTCCTTTTTTGTTTTTTATAAAAAATTTATATGTGGTTACCAAAACAATGGAAAGAGGAACAGCAACAACAATACCAATGAACCCAAATAATATTCCACCACTAAAAGCAGCTGTCATAGCAATTAGAGGATGGATTTGATTACTTTTACCATAAACTAATGGATTGATAAAATAAGAATCAATAAAAGAGCCAATTAAAGTTGCAATTAAAACGGTCAATCCCAATCTAGGACTAATAGTAAAACCAGTTATAATTCCTATGATTTGTACTAATATTCCACCAAAATAAGGAATGAAATTAGATAATCCTGATAAAAAACCTAAAAGTAAGGCATTAGGATGACCAATTATATAATATAAAATCGTATATTCAAAAAAACTAATATAAATGAGAATTAAAAAACCTCTGATATAACTTTTTAACTCACAGTCTAAAGTTTTAACATAATTATATATTTTTTTTGATTTGTTAATTAAACATTTTTTTACCGCTTCTTTAATTCGGTCCATATCTAGTAACATATAAACACTAGAAGCTAAAGCAATTAAAGTATTAGTGATAACACTAATTGAAGCATTAATAGTTTTAACAGCCCCACTTGATACATATCTACCTACATTAGTTATTATTTGATTAAACGTATTCATGATAGTATCACCAAAAGAGCCAAAATCAATGTTTAAATTAATCGATAAATCTTTGATAAAAACAATTAATAAGTCAATTAAGCTAAGAATTTGGTTAGACAATAAAGGGATTAGTAAAATAGCAATCATAATAACTATACTAACAATAATAATCATTATCAAAGCAATTCCCAATCCCTTAGGTATTTTATATTTAGTTAGAAATTGAAGAATTGGATGTAAAGCATAAGCTATTACAAAACCAGTAAACAAAGGTAAAATAATTTTCAGTACTTTACCAAAAATTCCTAACCATAAAGCATTTAACTGATAGATAAAAAAACAAATTATAGCAATTAAAGCAACGTTAATTAACTTAAAATCTAACTTGTTTTTAATCATGATTTCCTACTTTCTAAGATAATTGTTACTGGGCCATCGTTGTTTATTTCAACTAACATGTCAGTTTGAAATACTCCAGTCGCAACATTCACATTGTATTTTCTTAATTCTTCATTAAATAAATCATACATCTTTTTGGCTTCTAATGCATTCATCGATTTGATATAACTAGGGCGATTACCTTTGATTGTATCAGCACACAAGGTAAATTGCGAAACCGATAAAACACTACCACCAACATCCAATAATGATTTATTCATAATATGATTTTCATCATCAAAAATACGTAAATTAACTAATTTTTTAGCTAAATAATTTATATCTTCTAAAGTATCATTTTTATTAAACCCAACAAAAACAACTAAACCATCATTTATTTCACCTACAATTTTAGAGTCAACAGTTACCTTTGACTTTTTACTTCTTTGAACCAATAAAATCATTTAATCAATCTCTCTACTTTTAAGATATGAGGAATCATGTTTAAATCATTCATATATTTTAAAAGTTTAGTCTTATTCTCAACTAAAATAGTTACTTGGTAAGCATAATTATCGCCACTAGATAATGATTTAATACTTTCAAT
>CALVKK010000005.1 GCA_944332645.1 uncultured Bacilli bacterium | reverse complement strand
TGGCATTATCTTTAAAGATTGAATAAGCTGATTTGACAACAAAAGTTGTCGTTTCGGTAACAGGATATACAAAGTTGTTATTAGTAGTAGTTGTCAACAAAGTTAAATTACCAGAACTGTCCTTGATATAAATATCGTAGACGATAGAGCCAATTTTTTGGGTATTGTAGTTAATCCTTTTGTTTAATTCACTTTCTTTAGTCTTTTCATCTGTATATAATTTATCGAAAAGATTAGTCAAATAGTCATTATTAATAAAATCAGGAATATTGATTGGTTGCCAAGATAGTGTGCTACTATTACTGTCATAATTTAAATTAGTAACATTTTCTAGTTGACTATATCTAGTTGATGTCTGTGTAGGTTCAAAACCTTTTTTAAAATAAGCTGTAATTTGTTGATCTTTTGGAGTATATTCACTAGCCAACATTGCTGTAGGTAGTTCATCTTCGACGACTACTTTTACAACATCATCTGGTTGTTCCCAAGTAGATTTTTCTGTATAAACCGATTTAGCAATGGCTTGAAAAACTCTTTTGATTGAATAATCAGAAGTTGTCAGGCAATGATCTTTATCAAGATATTTATATCCGTACCAAACAGCAATAGCATACGAATCGTTAAAACTAGCTACCCATTTATCTCTAATGGCATTTTTTGGGAGTTCAAAATCCTTAATAGTTTGAGAATCTAAATTAGTAGTACCAGTTTTAGCTGCGTAATTCACACCATTCACACTTAAACCGACAGCATAACTAGAAGTATCTTCTAAAATTTTTGTAATCATGTAAGCGGTTTCTTCACTCATAGCACGTCTTTTAATAGGCTTAACCTCGTAAGTATCTTCAGAATCGATATATTCAATTTTAGTAAAACTATGTGGTTCAATGTAATATCCACCATTTGAGAAAGCGGCATAGGCAGCAGCTACAGTAAGAGGAGATTCCCCATCATAACCACCTAGAGCATGAGATTCATAAATTAAACCATTATCTGCTATTTCCGGCGACAATCCTAAATTTGTTACAAATTCTTTAATATTCTTATTTTCAATTTGTTGAAATGCTTTAACAGCCGGAATATTACGTGAATATTTTAAAGCCTCATGTAAAGTTTGAAAATAGTAATAACTACTATCCCAGTTTTTAATTGAAATGCCATCAGAATATGAATAAGGTTCATCAGTAAATGGCGTATATGTTGACCAATTATTATATTCGATTCCAGGGCCATAATCATATAAAGGTTTTGCTGTTGAACCAATTTGACGAATTAAATCGGTGGCAAGGTTTTCACCTCTTACAACACGATTTCTACCTCCACCAACTGCTTTAATTTCTCCGTTTTCGACATCAATTACAATAGATGCTCCTTGGACGTATTCATCTTTCCATTCATACAATGTTCCATTCATGACTCCTGCCATTGTCTCTTGCATATCTTTATCCATCGTCGTGTATATTTTCATTGGTACTACGTAAGGATTATTTCCGGTACGATCAATGACTTCTTCGACCACGGTATCAATAAAGTCTTGATAGACATCAGAAGACACCTCATCATTGTTATGAACTAGAAGTTCTTCAACTGTTAACTCTTTAGCTATGTTGTATTCTTCTTCAGTGATGTAGCCATGTCTTAACATTAAATTTAAAACTTCAATTCTTCTTTCTTCACAGGCTTCAGGATATAGATAAGGATTATAAGCCCCAGGAGCTTGAAAAAGTCCTGCTATCATAGCTGCTTCAGCTAAATTTAATTCGCTAGCACTTTTTTCAAAATAATCTTGACTAGCTTGCTCAACGCCACGATTAGAACTGCCTAAATTGTTAGAATTAACATAAAATTCAATGATTTGTTCTTTAGTATAGTGAGTTTCAATTTTAAACACTGACAAATAAACATCAGTAAACTTACGAATAATCCCTTCTAAACCCTCGTCTTCATTTGAAGTAAAGGAATTTTTTGAAACTTGCATAGTTAAAGTTGAAGCGCCACCACCACCTTTACCTAATAATTGACTAAATGAAGCTTTTAAAAATCTTGGCAAATCGACGCCACTATGTTGAAAAAAACGTGAATCCTCAGTTGCAATAATAGCATCGATTAAATCTTGTGATAATTGATCATAAGTGACTTTTTGTCTTATTTCATCACCTATTTTAGCAATCTCTGTTCCATCTGATCCATAAAGAATAGTAGCATCTTTATTATATAAATTTTCGGCGTTGAATTCAGGTGCAGTTAATATAATGTAACTGGCAAAACTAACTGCAACAATTAAAAAGAAAATTGCAAACGAAAAACAGAATATGAGAATTGTTTTTAGTATCTCTTTTGCATTTCTTTTTGTTTTCTTTTTTGGTTTAGTTACAAAGTAATAGATCAATCCAGCAATAATTAAAAGTATTACTGTTGAGATAAAACCGATTGTAAATGAACCAATAATTAAAGCAATAACACTAATTAAAGCTAAAATTATAATTTTCGATTTTTCCTTGATTTTTTTTATAAATTTGTTTTCTTTATTTTTATTTGTTTCCTTTGAATGTACTCTTTTCATTTTATCGCTCCTTAATGTCATCAACTATTTTTAAATAGTCTAAATATGGATTATATCCTTGTTTAATTAAAAAACCATTTTCAACAAAATATTTTTGCGGGATAGATTTTCTCTTATTATTATCTAAAAAATTAACTAATTTGTCAATTTCCAACAAGTATGTCTTATTATTTTTAATAAATCTGACAATGATAAAACCGATTCCTCCACATTTTTTTATTTGTTTTAGATGTTCGACTTGATGTTTATGAATATTTGCTAAAGGAAAATAGTCTTTTCTAGTTTCTTTAGCTTCAAAATCTATGTATAATCCTTGATAAACGCCATTATAATCAGTAGTTGATGGTACAACAAAGTGGGCTTCTTTGATAACTGCATTCTTTCGCGATTTATAATCAACTTTATTTATGGTGATTGGAGTAGGTTTCTTGTATATAATAGCTATGTTGTTATTGCGATAGTAAATGTTAGTATCATTAATATCATTTTCTAAACTCATACCACGATTACTTGTTGTAATTTTAAATGTTTTTTTTAAACCATTCGGATAATTCATTGAATTTCACCATTATTATTATACTATACATTTTGTTTTTTTTGAAGATAATTCAAAATTATTTTGACAACTTTTGTCGAATTTGATGAAACTTTTTTAGTTGTGTGTTTTAATACTATTGGGTGATAGCATGAACGATCATGTTGAACAAATTTTTGATGCGATGTTGGAAGATGTAAAAATTATCAAATTGGCTACCTATTTTAGAAACATAAGGAAGTGATATTTGTTGACAAGTTGTCCTTTTTTGTTATATAATTTATTTGGGTGGTCTAGTATGTATCAGGATCGAATAATGCTTACTGTTAAAGATATTTTTGATAAAGAATTCAAATTAGATACAAGAGGTTATCGTCCTCAAGAGGTTGATAAGTTTTTGGATGTTGTCATGCGTGATTATGAGGAATTCATCGCTATTAATAAGGAGTTAACTAACGAAATTAGAGAATTGACTAATGATAATATTAAATTAAAACAAGAAATAAGAAACTTAAAAACCAAATTAGATATTCTTAAGGAAAATGCCGATAGTGAATCTGGTACTAATAGCGTTGATGTCCTAAGAAGATTATCTAATCTTGAAAAAATTATATATGGTAAAGAATAATACTTGGCAAACGCTGTAGTTAATATAGAGGAAAGTCCATGCTTGCACTATCCTGAAATGGTAGTAGTGATTGTGCATAGGGAAAAAATAACCTATGGTAGTTTTATACTAACGGCGTTGAAATAATCTGTTTTTAGATTAAAGTAGACTTAAAGTGCCACAGTGACGAATTTTCTAGTGATAGAAAAGTGAAACGCGGTAAACCCCACAAGCAAGAAACCCAAATTATGGTAGGGGAGTTTAAAGTAGGGAATAAAACTTACTTTAAAACCAGTGATGGTAGATAGATGTTTGCCCCTCTTTATAGAGGACAGAACATGGCTTATAAGTATTATTTTTTTTCATTAAGAGGTGAATGATGAAAGAAATTGGTGAAAAATTGAAATCGACTAGAGAAAATATTGGGATTTCAATTGAAGAAGCTGCTGAAGATTTAAAAATTGCTCCCAGTCAGATTGTAAATCTGGAAGAGGGCAATATCGAAACTTTTCAGGATGTCTTTAGCTTAAAGTTTTTTATAAGAGATTATGCTAAATATCTAGGTCTTGATAAGGAAGAGGTAGTTGATGACTTTAATGAATATTTATTTGATTACACGTCTAAGTTATCACTTGACGAAATCAAAAATGAAGCCAAGAACAAAAAAGACGAGAATAAAATAAAATCGCCATATACAATCGAAAGAAAAAGCGAAAAGATATATCAAAATATCATCTATGTGGCCATCGTTGTTTTGTTGGTTACAATTGGCCTTCTTCTTTATAATATTATTGTTGATCAAAACGAAGAAGAAGAAAATTTAGTATATGGAGGTATTTATGAACTTACCAAATAAAATAACTTTAATACGTATATTTTTAACAGTTTTAATTGTTATTATTTTAGTATTTCCATTTGATGCAGTAGGATTAAGTGTAACAAAATTATTTATAAATGAAGCTATTGTTGTTGATATTAAATATTTTATTGCTGGAGCATTGTTTATTATTGCATCATTAACCGATTTTTTGGATGGCTATTTAGCTAGAAAACATAATTTGATAACTGATTTGGGTAAAATGTTGGATGCCATTGCTGATAAGTTTCTAGTTAATTCTGTTTTAATTATTTTAGCTAGTCAAGGATTAATTCACCCAATTATTCCTGTTATTGTTGTAACTCGTGATACAGTTGTCGATATAATTAAGATGATAGTTGGTAGTAAAAAAGAAGTGGTCGCAGCTATAAAATCCGGCAAGTTTAAAACAGCTTTTTTGATGATTGGCATAGTTTTAACATTATTTAATAATTTACCATTTGAACTTATTAATATAAAAGTTTCTGATGTATTATTAATTATTGCCACAGTATTATCGGTTTATTCTGCAATTCAATATTATCAGATTAATAAAAAAATTTTATTGAGTTAATAAGACGATTAAGTCTTATTTTTAAACTTCGAAAAAAGCAAACTTTAGTTCGTTTTTATCTTGACTTTAGTTTTTTTTTAGTTTATAATTAAAATGTAGGAGTTAAAAATAGGAGGAAATATGACAAAAAGTAATGATAAAACTTTAGATCAAGTTTTACAGGATATTGAAAAACAATTTGGAAAAGGATCAGTAATGAAATTAGGTAATAATGAAGTAAGACAAATAGATGTTATTCCTAGTGGTTCAATTGCTTTAGATATGATTTTAGGAATAGGTGGTTATCCCAAAGGAAGAATAATCGAAATATATGGTCCTGAATCGAGTGGTAAGACGACATTTGCCTTACATGCAATCGCTGAGGCACAAAAATTAGGTGGACGAGTTGCTTTTATTGATGCCGAAAACTCTTTAGATCCTCAATATGCAAAAAAATTAGGAGTCAATATTGATGAATTGTTATTATCACAACCTGATAATGGGGAGCAAGCCTTAGAAATTTGTGAAGCTTTAGTGAGAAGTGGCGCTATTAGTGTCATTGTAATAGATTCAGTTGCAGCTTTAGTTCCTCAAGCTGAAATCGAAGGTGAAATGGGTGATTCTCATGTAGGATTACAAGCACGTTTGATGAGTCAAGCTTTACGAAAACTAGCAGGCGTTATAAATAAAACTAATACCATCGCAATATTTATTAATCAATTAAGAGAAAAAGTAGGGGTCATGTTTGGCAATCCAGAAGTGACTCCAGGAGGAAGAGCACTAAAATTTTATGCATCCATTAGACTAGATATAAGAAGAGCTGAACAATTAAAACAAGGGAATGATATAATAGGAAATAAAACGACAATTAAAGTTGTAAAAAACAAAATGGCACCACCTTTTAAAAGTTGTACAGTTGATATTATGTACGGAGAGGGAATTTCCCATGAAGGTGAATTAGTTGATTTAGCTAGTGAGGCTAATATTATTGAAAAAAGTGGAGCATGGTATTCATATAAAGGCGAAAAAATTGGCCAAGGTAAAGAAAATACAAAAGAGGTTTTAAAAAAGAATCCAAAATTAGCCGAAGAAATTGAAGATAAAGTTAGAGCTCATTATGGATTAAAAAAAGAAAACAAAAAAGAGGAAAAGTAAAGACTGCACGATTTAATCGTTGCAGTCTTTTTACCATGTTCCTAAAATATCACAACTATTACTCTCTGGCATTGGATTAGGCATTTGCATTCTAACAATCATAGGGATTTTAAATGCTCGACCATAAGCCATACATGTGCCAGGTTGCAAACTTTTTTGTTTTTCAACTATATCCATACTAATATTTGGTAACATTTTTTGAATATATTCAACATCTAATGGGTGAGTTATTTTAAATATTAAGAAATTAGCCATTTGTGAGATAACAGTATCTGATAATTCAACAGGTCTTTGTGAAATAAGATCTAGTATTAATCCGTATTTACGGCCTTCTTTAGCAACACGATCAAAAATGTTGTAACCTAAAAGATAAGTATCATTATCTTTTTGGACATAGCGGTGAGCTTCTTCTATGAAGATATGAAATGGAATAGTAGCTCGATTGTTCATGTTTTTAGTGTAATTAAACAACATTTTTACATATGATTTAGTCACAAATTTAGCAAACCAATCTTCAACATCTTCTAGATTGAAATTGATTATTTGTGCTTTTTTGTTATTTTTGCTAATGAGTGAAGCGATGTATTGATTTTTAGTCATAAAGCCAGGCATTTTAAAGTATTCAGCATATTGACTAATAATAATGGAATGTAATCTAACTTTCAGTGCGATCGCACTACTGTAGGCTTTTTCATTTCTTAGTAATCCTTCAGAAATTAAAGTAAAGTTTAATGCTTTTTCTAAATCTTCTAAAGTATAATAATTGATTTGGGTTTCTTCATATTGCTCAAGACTCTCATCAATAAAATTAGAAACATATTCTGATAATAAAACACTTTCTGAAAAATTATCATCATCATTGATTAAAAAACATTCTCTAAATTTTCGAGTATAACCAACACCTTGAATTACAGCTTCTGGATTAAATTGTTCAGTAGTACATGAATTGAAAATAGCAAAAACATCATTTCTTTTGCTACTAGCATTTTGATTGGTATAAAGAATATTCATAATTGCTTTTGCAATCAAATGATTTTTGTATTTAGTGGCCATCTCAGTACTTGACGCGAAAATTTTAACTAATTTAGTAGTTCTTTCTATTATCGGTAATTGAGCGTGTTCAGTAGCATTTAATAATATAGCTAAATCATCATTATCTAATAACCATAGTGGAATCTGCAATATTTCACCATTGGTATCATTTTTGTTGGTAGTATAATATTTAAATTGGTAATTAGGGTTAATTTCACTAAAATTAGAAAACGCATTATGATATTCACCATAAGCATCGAAAATAAAAATATTAGCTCGATATGGTTTAAAGTTAGGATTACTGAATAAATTTTGTAGTAATCTAGCTACACCGCATGATTTCCCAGAACCACTGTTACCAAAAATAGCCATGTGATTAGAAAATAAGTCGTTAATATTAACCATAATTGGATAATTATCATATAAAGCACTAGTACCAAGTAAAAAACTATTTTGATTATTTTCCCCAATAATTATTTTTAATTCATCGCCATTTATTATCCGGACATTTGATGAAATGTTTGGCTTTCTAATAACTCCACCAATAAATTTATTGTCTACTATCTCGCCTAAAAATCTAATTTTAATTAAATCTTTTCCAATATCATCAATTTCCCCTAAAACTTTTTTTGTATCGTCTTCAAATATTACGTGTATATTCATTAAATTAGTTGAAATGGCAATATTAGGTGGTATTTGAACATGAGCTATATTATTACTCATATAAACAATCTTACCTAACACAAAATCACCCCACATTTATTCTATAAATAATTATATAATATTTTTCAATAAAAATCTATAAAATTATTTTTTTCTTGACTTATTATTTTATAAATATTAAAATAATAATAGAGTTAATACTCTAAACATATAGAAAGTGGAGGTAATATATGGATAATATTATGCTCTCCATTTTATTTGTAATATTGGGACTTTTTGTCGGGATCATAGGAATGATCGTACTAAATTATATAAAAATAAATATGTCTGGTAAGAAAGCAGAATCCATTATCGATAAAGCAAATAAAGAAGCAGACAAAATAAAAAGAAATTATTTGTTAGATGCTAAAGAAGAGGCTCATAAGTTAAAATTAGAAGTAGAAAAAGAAATCAAAGATAAAAAGCAAGAAATTAAAGAATCAGAGGATCGACTTCTTTTACGTGAAAATAATATTGATAAAAGAGATCAAACTTTGCAGAATCGTGAACAAATGTTAGAAGAAAAAGAAAATAATTTAGTAAATAAACAAAGAGAAATTCAAAAAGAACAAGATAAAGTGGAGGAAATAAAAAAACAGCAAGTCGAATTATTAGAAAAAATTGCCGGTTATTCTAAAAATGAAGCTAGGCAATTAGTATTAAAAAAAGTTGAAGAGATGATGAACTTAGAGATTGCAGCTTATATTAAAGATAGAGAAATAGAGGCTAAACTAGAAGTTGATCGTAAGGCCAAGAGTTTATTAGTCGCTTCAATGCAAAAATATGCTGGTGATGTTGCTAGTGATCAAACTGTTACCGTTGTCAGTTTACCAAGTGATGATATGAAAGGTCGATTAATCGGCCGAGAAGGAAGAAATATCAGATCAATCGAAGCGGTTACTGGTGTTGATTTAATTATTGATGATACTCCAGAAGCGATAGTCCTATCTAGTTTCGATCCTTATCGCAGGGAAATTGCTCGGGTAACCATTGAAGCTTTAATCAAAGATGGACGAATTCATCCAGGCCGTATCGAAGAAATTTATGATAAGACAGCTAAAGAAATGAAAGCCAAACTATTGGAATACGGTGAAGATGCTTTATTCGAGCTAGGTATTACTAAAGTGGATCCAGAATTGCAAGAATTATTGGGTAAGTTACATTTTAGAACAAGTTTTGGTCAAAATGCTTTACGTCACTCAATTGAAGTTGCTCATTTAGCAGGTATTATGGCGGGAGAATTAGGAGAAAATGTTGGATTGGCAAAAAGAGCTGGATTGTTTCATGATATTGGTAAGGCTATCGATCATGAAGTTGAAGGTTCGCACGTTGAATTAGGAGTCTCTTTAGCTAAAAAATACAAAGAAAGTGATGTTGTAATCAACGCGATTGAGTCCCATCATGGCGATAAAGGAGCGGACAACGTTATATCAGTTTTAGTTGCCATTGCAGATGCGTTATCAGCATCACGCCCTGGTGCTAGAAACGATTCATTAGAAAACTATGTTCAAAGATTACAGGAATTAGAAAAGATCGGTAATGAAATTCCTGGTGTTGAAAAATCTTATGCAATGCAAGCTGGTCGAGAATTACGAGTTATTGTTAAACCAGAAAAAATCGATGATGCAACTAGTTACAAAGTTGCTCGTGACATTAAAAATAAAATTGAAGAAACACTACAATATCCAGGGACTATTAAGGTTATTGTAATTAGAGAAACCAGAGCACAAGAAGAAGCAAAATAGACCATTTGTGGTCTATTTTTAATGTTTATAAAAAACTAAATTGCTCTAGTTTTAACGGTAATATGGACCATAAGGTGGGTAGTAAGGATAAGGTGGATATGGGTACACTGGTCGATTGTATGGAGGTCTCCAGAAATTTGGTGCTAATGCAGCTCCTGTTACGCCACCTAATAGAAATGGAAAGACAAAACCACCAACAAATCTATCATCGTTTGGATATTTTGGATGAACTTGATAGTTCATAGATGTATTTTGATAATTCATAGGTACATTTTGACACATAGTGTTACTCCTTTCATTTTATACTATGAAAAATGATTAAAAAGGTGAAAATATAGTATTATAATCATATAATTTATTAGGTGATATTTTGAAAAAAATATTTGAAGTTATCGGATTGATAAGTTTAGTTTGTTTCAGCTTTTTTTATACGGAAAAGATTAGCACAGTCATTAGAGAAAATGACGATCTTTTAAAACAAATCGAGCAAATAGAAGAACAATATAGAGTAGAAGCGATTGATGCAATTATCGATGGTAATACAATTATTCCAGGTGTTTCAGGTAGTCAAATTGATGTTAAAAGTAGTTACAAAAAGATGAAAAAAGTAGATACTTTTAATAGTAATTTATTAGTATATGAAGATATAAAACCCAAAGTTAGTGTTAATGCTGTTTATGATAAATATATAATAAGTGGTAACAAAAACAAAAAAGAGGTCAGTTTATTATTTTTAGTGGAAAATAAAACTAATATTGATAAGGTGGTTTCTGCTTTGAGAAAGTATGATATAAAAGTTACGTTTTATATCGATGGTAATTGGTTTGAACAAAACAATGAAAAAATAACTAATTTAATTGAAGATGGCAATGTTATTGGTAATTTGGGTTACAATTATCAATATAATACATCAGGTGTCAGTTGGATGAATACAATAGTTACCAAGATTGGCAACCAAAATGCAACTTATTGTTATGTTGAAACCGAAGATGAAGAAACTTTAAACATTTGTAAAAATAACCGTAGTTATACAATCAAACCTAATTTGGTGGTTGATAATAATCCTTTAATTGCCATTAAACAAAATATAACTAATGGTAGTATCATATCGGTGAAAATAAACAATCAGTTGAATAACGAACTTCCACTTATTATTGAGTACATACACTCTAAAGACTTAAAAATTGTTACCTTGGCGGACTTATTAAATGAGTAAGAAAATTATTAATTCGTCGCTCATTAATAATAGATTGCAATATATTGCAATTTTTTTGTAGACAAAAATTTAAAATATGCTATAATAAGTAACATATTTTAAAGGAAGTGACCGAAATGGATAAATACAATTTGCCAGTTATCCTTTTAAAAGGAATAGTTTTACTGCCACAAAACACTTTAAAATTAGAATTTAATAATAAAGATACTGATACTAACGTCATTGATATGTCGCTATTATTTCACAATGGATATATATTAGTAGTTAGTGAATATAGTTCTTCTAATACACCTAAAATTGGAGTTTTATCAAAAATAGAAAATAATATAAAATTACCTAATGGCAATATTCGTGTTGATATAGTGGGGTTAAGAAGGGTTAAAACTTTAGAATTTTTGAATCCTACCAAAATACAAGAACCACTTGAATCTATCGTATGTGAAATAAAATTAAAACAAATTGATAATGAACAAATAATAATTAATAAATTGATAAAAGAGATTAAAAGCTATACTAAAAATATTCCGTATATTAGTAACAGTATAATTTCTTTAATTGAAAATGAAAAAAGTCTAGATAGATTAACGGATATTGTCGTTCCTACTTTAATTTCATCAAAGGATAGAATTCTTGAATACTTAAATAGTATTGACCCCCTTAAAAGAGGAGAGATGCTATTACAAGACATTTATCAAGAAAAAGAAATATTTAAAATTGAACGAAATCTTGATATGCGAGTAAAAAAAGAAATGGATGATACGCAAAAAGAGTTTTTATTGCGTGAAAAAATGAAGATAATAAAGGAAGAGTTGGGCGATACTCTAAATAAAGAAAATGAAATTGACAATTTAAGAAAAAAAATAGATGAAATAAATTGCCCACCAAAAGTAAAAGAACGCTTGTTGCTTGAATTAAAAAGATATGAAACATCAATTAGTGCATCACCTGAAACTAGTATAATAAGAGATTATATTGAATGGTTAATTGCTTTACCTTGGAATAGTTTTACTGAAGATAACAAAGATTTAAAACAAGTAAGAAAAATTTTAGATGAATCTCATTATGGTTTAGAAGAAGTTAAACAACGTATAATTGAATACTTAGCGGTTAAACAAATGAGCAAGGATGCTAAAAGTCCAATTATTTGTTTAGTTGGACCACCTGGTGTTGGAAAAACAAGTTTGGCTTTTAGTATCGCGCAATC
The DNA here is from genome assembly GCA_944332645.1 of uncultured Bacilli bacterium. Lineage (GTDB taxonomy): Bacteria > Bacillota_I > Bacilli_A > RF39 > UBA660 > Faecisoma. Next base: position 10,372 of record CALVKK010000005.1, on the reverse strand, counting down.
AATTAATCGCAATTTTGTCAAAATAACAGTTGGTGGAATTAGAGATGAAGCTGAAATTATTGGTCATCGTAAAACTTATATTGGGGCAAGTCCCGGTCGGATTATTAGTTCAATGAAGAAAGCAAAAAGTTCAAATCCATTATTTTTAATCGATGAAATTGATAAAATGAGTAGTGATTATAAAGGTGATCCAACTAGCAGTTTATTAAGTGTTTTAGATCCTGAACAAAATAAATATTTTAGTGATAACTATATAGAAGAAGAATTTGATCTATCCAATGTTTTATTTGTTTTGACTGCTAATTACATTGAAAATATTCCTGAAGCTTTAAAAGATCGTTTAGAAATAATTGATGTATCAGGTTATACTGAATTTGAAAAGTTAGATATAGCAACTAAGCATCTACTGCCGAAAATAATCGCTAAAAATGGTCTACGATCAGATTTTATTACAATCAAAGATGACGTTATTTTAAAAATAATCAGAAATTATACCAAAGAAGCAGGGGTAAGAGAGTTAGAAAGGCAGTTAGACAAAATCATTCGCAAAGTAGTAACACAGATATTAGTAAATAACATTAAGATAAACAAAATTAACATTGATGAAAAGGTTTTAGATAGATATTTAGGTAAACAAAAATATAAATATAATCTAAAAGCAAAATCACAAATTGGTGTAGTCAATGGGTTGGCTTACACGATATATGGTGGTGATATTTTACCGATTGAAGTAAATTACTTTAAGGGCAAAGGACAATTAATTTTAACTGGTAGTTTGGGTGATGTAATGAAAGAAAGCGCTTCAATCGCACTTAGCTATTTAAAATCAAATTATCAAAAATACAACATAAATTATGCTAAATTAATCGATAATGACATTCATATTCACGTTCCTGAAGGTGCAATCAAAAAAGATGGTCCTAGTGCTGGAATCGCTTTAACTTTAGCCATCTTAAGTGCTGTAACAAACAAAAAAATCTCTAGTAATTTAGCGTTAACCGGAGAGATTACATTAAGAGGGAATGTATTAGCTATTGGTGGTCTAAAAGAAAAAACCATTGGTGCATTAAGAAGTGGTATTAAGACCATCATTATTCCGAGTGATAATGAGAATGATTTAATAGAATTACCAAACGAGGTTAAGGAAAAAATAAATTTCATTAAAGTAAAAAATTTTAAAGAAGTATACGAGGTGTTTATAAATGACAAATGATAATTATTTAAATGATTATATTCAAGTTAAGTATGTTCAATTTATTTTACATAATGATTTAGCTTTTTCAAAAATATTTGAAAATCATTCATTTGATAATAGTATTTTGAATCCTAATTTTGCTATAACTTTAGCTAGTTATTTAAATGTATTTATTGAAGAACATAGATTTTTAAATCCAGAGGTAAAGGATAAGGCATATCGAATAATAGCCTATATTAAACAAAATAATAATTTTAAAGATGATATAAAATATAAAATTAATCATTTATTCAATGATACTATCATTAATTTAAATGCAACCATCGATGATGACAATATAGATTACTATCTTGATGAAATTGTTAAACGCTTTGATTTTAAGAAAAATGTATCTTTAGATGAATATGAATTATATAAAAGTATAGTTGAACAATCTTTAGGAAATGATTATGTAATCTTATCCTATCATTGTGACATAATGAAAGAAAATGAATTTGAAGAAAGTGTTCCGATGTTTGTAACTGATATGTTTTATTTTAACAGTTTAAATGCGATATTAAATGAATATCCTGAAATATTAAAAAATGAAACATTTAAGAGAAGAGTCAAAAAGATAGTTGATGAAAACATGAAGTGTAAAATGAACAAATCACATCATACACAACTTGAAAAAAAGTTCATTCGAAGAAATACTAATTATTTTAACAAAATGTTGAAAAAGATCTAAAATTTTTTTGTCAAATTAAAATTTCAATTTTATCTTCAGGTATAGTTAAATTTTAATTTAAGGAAAGAATAAAAGTTCTTTTTTTTCATATAATTTATTGGAGGAGATGTTATGAAAAAAATTGTACCTTTAAAAAAGGACTTAGCTTTCAAAACTAATGTAGCCGAGATAACAAGTATTGCCTTAGATCATGAATTAAATTTAGAAGACAGAACAATTAAAGGTGATTTAACGATAAGCGGTAGTTATAAAATAAATGATACTAGTGTTAATACAGAAGAATTTAATTATACTATTCCTGTTAATATCGAAATTGGTGGACGTTATAAATTGGATAATATGACTATTAATATTGACGATTTTTATTATGAAGTAGTCAATAACAATTTATTAAGCGTTAATATCGAAATTGGATTAGATAATTTAGAAGAAGAAACTCAACCACCATTTAAATATGAAGAAGAAAAAATAGAAAAAGTAGTGGGTTCAGTCGAGCAAACACAAGAGGTTGCTAGTCAAAATGATGACATGTCAAGAATAGATACAGATGATGTCAAGTCATTATTTGAAAGTTTTGATGATTCAAATGAGACATATGCGACTTACAAGGTATGCATTGTAAAAGAAAATGATACAATCGAAAGTATTGTTTTAAAATATAACATAACTAAAGAAATGTTAGAACAATATAATGATATCAGTGATATTAAAATAGGCGACAAACTAATTATTCCATCAGTTTATGAAGCAAATTAACGAAATTTTAAAAAAGTATGAAATAAAACCCCATCGCTATACAACTACTGGCAAAGCAACTATCGTTGATACACAGATGGGGCGTTTTGTAGTAAAAAAAAATAATAAAAATAAAAAAATCTTTGACTATTTAAAATCACGAAGTTTTAATTATTATCCTAAAATTGTCAATGAAGAAAATGAAGATTATGATATTATTGAATATATTGAAGATATAGATTATCCAAATGAACAAAAAATGTTAGATTTAATATCTTTGGTCAGTTTATTACATAATAAAACAACTCATTATAAAGAAGTAGATTTTGCCGATTATAAACAAATTTATGAAGACATTAAAAATAATATTGATTATTTAAATAGTTATTATACAGACATTATTACTCTTATCGATACACATGTGTATATGAGCCCAAGTGAATATTTGTTGGCTCGTAATATATCACGTATTTTTAATGCTTTGAATTTTTGCACTTACGAAGTAGAAAATTGGTATGAACTGGTTAAAGAAAAAACTAAACAACGAGTTGTCGTATTACATAATAATCTAGATTTAAGTCATTTTTTAAAAAATGATAGCAGTTATTTAATAAGTTGGGATAAATCTCGAATTGGCATTCCTATTTTTGATCTTTACATCTTGTATAAACATCATGCTTTAGATTATGACTTTTCCGAGATCTTAAAATACTACGAACAAAGTTATCCTTTACAAAAAGATGAACGAAAGTTACTATTTATTTTAATTGCGTTGCCAGATAAACTTGATTTTGACAAAAGTGTCTATGAAATGACAAGAGAAATTGGTAAAAAAATGGATCTTTTATTTAAAACTGAAAACTTAATTTCACCATATTATACGAAACAAGATATATAGTATAAATAACCATAAAAGAAATAATAAAAGTAAATTAAATCTCGTAATTATAAAAAAGGTTATAAAAACTTGCCAACAAAAAATAATAACGAAAACACATAAACAGATCGACCATGTGCCACGATTCCACCTTCTAAACATATTTAATCACCTATTTTATTTTATGTATATATAAAATTATTGATTGGGTGTATAATAGTTAATGGTGGTAGTATGGAAAGAAAAATAAATATAAATCGTGTTTTGTTTGCATTAATTGTTTTGGTGATAGTAGTCTTCTTATTAATTTACCTTTTTGTTCCACGTGCAGAATCATCTGAAGAAGTTAATCTGATGGTAGATCTAACAGGTAAGACTGTTGAAGAAGCTAAAGCTTTCGCTGATAAATATAAACTAAATTTAATCATCGAAGAACAGAATGATACTACAGAAAAGGATAAAATTTTTGAACAAAGTATTAATGTTAATAGCGAAATCAAAGAGAATGATACATTGATAATCTATGTTTCATTAGGAATTAATTATGAAGAATTAAAGGTTAACGAATTAGGTGATGTTCCAATTATGATGTACCATGGTATTCACAATATTACGGATAATGAATATACTGGAGGTAATGTGGATAAAGATGGGTATCAAAGAACCAAAGAAGCATTTATCGAAGATTTAGAATTTTATTATAACAGTGGATATCGGATGATTAGATTACAAGATTATGTCAATGGAATTATCGATGTTGAAGCAGGATTAAGTCCAATCATCTTAACTTTTGATGATGGTTTAGAAAATAATATTAAAGTAACAGGACTAGATGAAAATGGCAATATTATTATTGATCCTAATTCGGCAGTTGGAGTTTTAGAAGACTTTAAGAAAAAATATCCTGATTTTAATGTAACAGCTACATTTTTCGTTAACGGTGGTTTATTTCAGCAAAGTGAATATAATGAAAAAATACTAAATTGGTTGGTTGATAACGGTTATGATATTGGCAATCACAGTTATTCACATGCTGATTTTACAACCATCTCAAAAGAAAAATCAATTCAAGAAATTGGTATCGTCTATAATCTTTTAGAAAAATATATTCCAGGCAAATATGTCAACATTGTGGCTCTTCCTTTTGGTTCACCCTACGATAAAAACCACGGTAACTTTGAAGCTATTTTAAATGGAATTTATAATGGTAATGAATATAAAACAGAATCGACTTTAAGAGTAGGCTGGATGCCTGAGACTTCACCTTTTAATTTGAATTTTGAAAATACATTCTTAAAACGTGTAAGGGCGTGGGATGATAATGGAAACGATTGGGATATCAAAAAAAGTTTTGAATATTTACAAGATACACGTTATATATCGGATGGAGACAAAAATACTATAACTGTACCTCAAGATCGGGTTGAAAAAGTAAAAAATAATTATAATTTAAAGGTAAATACTTATTGACAAATTAAATGATTATGTTAGAATATAATTAAATACGTTGATTAGGACATGATTTTTAAAAAGTAGTTATTAGCGAGTTGGTGATGGTGTAAGACCAATAAATGATGTTTAAAAATTACTACCTATGAGTAGAACTCGAAAGAGATTTCCGGGTAAAACCGTTATTTTAATTAAGTTTTATTAGGATGGTACCGTGTTATAAACACTCCTTGGTTTAAGGGAGTGTTTTATTTTTAGGGGGTAGTAGTATGAAAAACAGAAAAAACTTAGATATTTTTGACAAGAGAAAGGATACGGTGAGTATTACTGATTTTGTTACTCATTATTTAAATGATGGCAAGTTAATTGATTGTAAAAAATTGACCCATCGCGATTTAAAAAGTTTTAACAATCCTTACGTTGTGACTGTTTCTTATGAATTTGCTGCAACTAATAGAGAACTAATTTTAGTTAATAAAATAATTTTAGTTATTGATAGATATAACAATATTGCTCCTTATGTTAATCCTGATGAATTACGAAAATTAGAAAAATTAAATTCAATAAATGAACAAATTAAAGAACTGAAAAAAGTTCGGATAAATCAGTTGGCCAAATTAATCGATTTGTGGGGTCCAATGCAAATTTTGCTGTATGAAAAAAGACAAATTGAATTAATACTTAATCTTTTACAAGAAATTAATAATCAATCGAAAATATATGAATTAGGAGGAAAAAGTTATGTTAAAAAATATTAAGGAAGATGCAAAATTAAATATTTTAAATCATAGTTGTGCTCATCTTTTAGCACAAGCAGTAAAACATCTATATCCCCAATCTTTATTTTGGGTAGGTCCTGTTATTGAAGAGGGATTTTATTATGATATTGATTTAGGTGATGATGTCATTAAAGAAGAAGATTTAGACAAAATCGAAAAAGAAATGAAAAAAATCGCTAAAGATGGCAAGAGAATTTATCGTGAGGAATTAACTAAAGAAGAAGCGCTGGATAAATTCAAAAATGATCCTTACAAAATTGACTTAATTAATAACATGAGTGATGATACCGTTATCTCTTGTTATACGCAAGGAGACTTTACTGATCTATGTCGTGGCCCTCATGTTGAAAGTGTTAAACTGTTAAAACATTTTAAATTATTAAAAGTAAGTGGTGCTTATTTTAAAGGTGATTCAAAAAATAAAATGTTACAAAGAATCTATGGCATTTGTTTTGAAACAGAGGAAGAATTACAAGAACATTTAAATTATTTAGAGGAAGCAAAAAAAAGAGATCATAAAAGGCTTGGTAAAGAGTTAGGCTTATTTATGTTTAGTGAATATGGTCCAGGATTTCCTTTTTGGTTACCTAAAGGGATGATTTTAAGAAAAGAGTTAGAAGATTTTTGGTATAAAGAACATACTAAAGAAGGGTACTTATTTATCAAAACACCGACTATGTTAAATCGCGATTTATGGGAAATTTCTGGTCATTGGGCTAACTATAAAGAAAATATGTATACCTCTTTGATTGATGGAAAAGAATTTGCAATTAAACCAATGAATTGCCCAGGTGGTATGTTAGTATATAAAAATAGCTTACATTCTTATAAAGATTTACCATTAAGAATGGGAGAATTAGGATTAGTTCACCGTCATGAAGCAAGTGGTGCTTTAAATGGATTATTTCGTGTACGGACTTTCACGCAAGATGATGCCCATATTTTTATGACGGAAGATCAAATTGAGAGCGAAATAATTAAATTAATTAATTTTATTGATCGAGTTTATTCTATATTTAATTTGTCATACACAATAGAATTGTCGACTAGACCAGAAAAATATATCGGCAACATTGAAGTTTGGGATAAATCAGAAAAAAATTTACTAGAAGCTTGTCAAAAAACTGGTAAAGAATGCAAAATTAATCCTGGCGATGGGGCTTTCTATGGGCCTAAACTAGACTTTCATGTTAAAGATTCTTTGGGAAGAGTTTGGCAATGTGGGACAATTCAACTAGATATGAACTTACCTGAAAGATTTGATTTAACTTACATCGCCAGTGATGGTAGTAAAAAAAGGCCAATTATGTTGCACCGCGTTATTTTTGGTTCGATTGAAAGATTTATTGGTATTATTACTGAACACTATGCTGGTGCATTTCCAACTTGGTTGGCTCCAGTTCAAGTTAATATTATTCCGGTTAATAACGAACATCATTTATCATATGCTAAAGAAATTTATAGTGAATTATTAGATAATAGTATTAGAGTTGAATTAGATGAAAGGGAAGAAAAAGTAGGATATCGAATGCGCGAAAGTGTTATTAAAAAATATCCATATACCCTAATATTGGGTCAAAAAGAGATTGACAATCAGTTAATAAGTTATCGAAAACAAGGTAGCGAAGAAACTGTTACTGTTAGTAAGAATGAGTTTATTGATTTGTTAAAAGAGGAAATAAAAAATATGCTGATATGAAAGCATATTTTTATTTTGGCAAAGATAAAGCTATTTTTTAATCGATATCTTTGAAAAATTCATTGATAGGAACTTTTAATGCTTTGGCAACGATGTAGATAAATTCAAGGCTAAAAGTTTGATAGCTATTGTTTTCAATATTAGCGATTGTTCCCTCATTATAATTAACTAAATCGGCAAGTTGTACTTGTGTTAATCCTTTTGCCGTTCTAATTTTTTTAAGATTTTTTCCTACAATCACATATATATATTTATTATCGTTTTTATCGATTTTCATAAAATCACCTATCATTCAAATAAATCTTCTCATAAACAAATAGAAAACAACTACATTTAATATATGTACCTCGCTTTAAAAATATGTTATAATAAAAATAGGAAAGGATTAATTTATGAAAGAAATTAGTTTTAAAAAATTACAAGAAATGAGGAAAGAACAAGGATTGACTTATCAAGATATGGCTGATAGATTAAAAGTTAGCAAATGTTATTATTGGCAAATAGAAAATGGGCAAAGAACTTTAAAATATGGTATGGCCTTTAAAATCGCCAAAATATTCAAAACGAAACCAGATAAAATTTTTTTAGATGAGATTAAAAATTTAGATTAATATTAGAATTATAATATAACTACTTGACAGTAGTTTTTTCTTATTATATATTAATTTCAAAAAACAATAATTTATGATATAATACTATTAGGGTGTGATTATGAATATATATGACTATTCGATTGAACAATTAGAGCAATATTTTCTTGGAAAAGGTGAAAAAAAATTCAAAGCTACCCAAGTGTTTGAATGGTTATATCGTAAAAGAGTTACTTCTTTTGAAAAAATGACAAATCTTAAGAAAGATTTAATTACAGCTTTAAAAAATGATTTTATAATAAACAACTTGAAGATTGTAGCAAAGCAAAGTGATTTAGATGTTTATAAATATTTATTTGAGTTAGACGATGGTAATAAAATAGAAGCAGTTGTGATGAATCATGACTATGGTCTTAGTTTGTGCGTTTCAACACAAGTTGGCTGTAATATGGGGTGCCAATTTTGTGAAAGTGGGAGATTAAAAAAAGTTCGTAATTTAAAAACCAGTGAGATGGTTTTACAACTTTTAGCAATCGAACAGGATTTAGGATGTCGTATTACTCATTTAGTTTTGATGGGAATTGGCGAACCTTTTGATAATTATGACAATGTTATCAATTTTATCAATATAGTTAATCATCCAAAAGGAATTGCTTTGGGTAGTCGTCATATTACGGTTTCTACTTGTGGAATAATACCGAAAATAAAACAATTTATAAAAGATGGCAAGCAAGTTAACCTAGCTATTAGTCTCCATGCTTCAAATGATAAATTAAGAAACTCATTAATGCCAATTAACAAAGTATATAAATTAACAGAATTAATCGAAGTTTTAAAGGAATATATTAAAGTAACTAATAGAAGGATTACGTTTGAATATATTTTATTAGATGGCATTAATGATCAAAAAGAGAATGCTTTGGAATTAGTAAAGCTTTTAAAGGGAATGAATTGTTATGTCAATTTAATTCCTTATAATGAAACAAGTCATATCAATTTTAAAAAAAGCAATCAAAAGACGATTTTAAATTTTTTTGATGTTTTAAAAAAAAATAACATTAATGTCACAATAAGACGTGAATTTGGTAAAAATGTTAGCGCAGCATGTGGACAACTACGTGCTAATCACAAGGAGGAATAACAATGGAATATGCTTATTTGACAGATCCTGGTAAAGTCAGAGATCATAATGAAGATAGCGTTATTATTTCAGAAAATAAAATGGGTGAGGTTTTGTTAGCAGTTGCTGATGGTATGGGGGGACATTGTGGTGGTGAGATAGCTTCCTCCATTGCAATATCTCATATTGGTAAGCGTTTCAGTGCTATTAGTTCAGTTGGTACAAAAGAGGATGCAATCAGTTTTATTAAAGAAATGGTAAGTGAGGCGAATGTTTTATTATATAAATATACCAGCGAGCATAAAGAAAGTTCGGGTATGGGAACGACGATAGTATTAGCTATTTTAACTAAAGATTTTCTCTTGTTTGGGAATATCGGTGATTCTTCTGGCTATGTTTTAAGAAAAAATAAATTACACAAAATTACGACTGATCATACATTGGTAAGTCTATTGGTCAAATCTGGCGAATTGACTTTAGACGAAGCCAAGGAGCATCCAAGAAAGAATGTTTTGATGCGAGCTTTGGGAGCTACTAATACAGTTGAGATGGATATTTTTGACGTTGAAAGAGATGTTGAAGGAATATTATTGTGTAGCGATGGTTTAACTAACATGCTGGATGATGAACAAATTACTAAAGTTTTACTAGATGAAGATATTTCGTTAGATGAAAGGTTAAAAAAGTTGGTTGTTAAATGTAATAATCGAGGGGGAACTGATAATATATCGATTGCGTATTTAAAGGGTGGTGTAGATAAATGATTACAAAAGGAGATAAAATAAACGATAGATACCAAATTATCAAAACTATTGGTGAAGGTGGTATGGCGAATGTTTATTTAGCTTTAGATACAATTTTGAATAGACAAGTTGCTGTTAAAATTTTAAGAGGAGATTTAGCTGATGATGAAAAGTTTGTTAGACGTTTTCAAAGAGAAGCGTTATCGGCTAGTAAATTAAATCATCCCAATATTGTCGAAATGTACGATGTTGGTGAGGATAATGGTCAATATTACATAGTTATGGAATATGTGAGCGGTAAGACATTAAAAAGCTTAGTTAAAAAAAGAGGAGCCTTAACACTTCCTGAAGTTATAGATATAATGACACAGCTATTAAGTGCAGTTATGTGTGCTCATGATAGTTATATTATTCATCGAGATATAAAACCACAAAATGTCATGATTTTAGAAGATGGT
>CALVKK010000004.1 GCA_944332645.1 uncultured Bacilli bacterium | reverse complement strand
ACCCCAATTGAATACAGAATTCAATTAGGGTTTAAATAAAAGTTTTAATGTGTCCACTTTTTATTGACAACTTCACATTTCTGTTAGTAATTTATTACTCTCGAATTATTAAAAGTTCGAGTTTCCTATCAATCTGGTGCCTAAGGCCGGACTTGAACCGGCACGGAATTTGACTTCCGCAGGATTTTAAGTCCTGTGCGTCTACCAATTTCGCCACTCAGGCATGACCCGTCAAACAATGACAAGATTAATTATACATCATTATCATTAATTTGACAAGTACTTTTTTATATAAAATTAATTTTACACTTGGTCAGTTGCTTTAATCTTTTGATTTTAACACGATTTTTACTATTTTCAAATAGCCATGTATAAGCTGCTTCCCATATCGCCACCCAACCAATTACTAAAATAACTTCTGAAATAACCTTATTATTACTAATATCTTTAAAATAGTGTAAATAAATTAAAATAATTCCAGCAAAGAAAACAATCATTTTTTTTAAATTAGAATATTTTAGAATTAGCATGTATTCACTTAAATCACTTTTATAGTTTTCATGAATCATTTTTTTAAATTCCTCTTTTTCTTTAGAAGACATTTTAAAATTAACTTTGACATTTAATGTGATTCGATTAGCTAATGATTTTCCTTTGCACTCATCTAAAATATAATTACTTAAATAATTAGATAATTTATTTTCGTTAAATTGATTAATGTAATCATCTTTTTCATCAAAACTAATTTCAATTATCGTTTCATTGTTCATTCAAATCGTTCCTTTATATTTTAAAATCATCTAAGAAATCATCAATAGTTAATATTTGTGAATCGACTTCATCTAATGAAATATCGATTATTTCTTCTTCAAACTTTTCTTGTTTCTCTTTATCTTGTTTGATTAATTCTACTTCCTCAAAACAATTTTGGATACCTTTTTTATCGATAACCGTACCAGTGGAATAGCGATCGACAATCGGTAATTCTGTGACCTTCAAATACGATATATCAGACGTTAGAATGCCAATTCTCTTAACGTTGATAAATATTTTTAGAATTTTATATGGATTAGTTTTTACATCTCTTACTAATAAAACACCACGTCTAGCTCTAGTTGATAACTCAAATTCATTTAATTTAACTCTTTTGCCAGTTCCGTTAGCAGTAATAAGTGTTATGCATTCTGCCTCATCAAACAAAACACCACTAACTACTTCATCATCCTTTAAATTAATTGCCTTTACACCACTAGCCTTAATACCGACAATAGATATTTCATCAGTTTTATATCTTAACCCATAACCGTTTTTGGTTGCAATAAACACTTCACTACCATTATTATCACAAACACTAACTATTTTATCACCATCTTTTAATTTCATACAACTCATCGGTTTTGAATAACGACTAACTTTAAACTCATCTAATTTTGTTCTTTTTACTAAACCATGTTTACTGAATAATGTAATATAAACTTCTTTATTAAAATCATAGACTGGAATGCTTTTAATAATACTTTCATCACTACTAATCTTAATAATGTTACTAATATGCTTACCTAATTCTTTCCATTTTAAATCAGGAATTTCATAAACTGGAACATACAAATAATTGCCTAAATCTGTAAATAACAACAACGTATCTAAAGTATTCATTTGATATAGTCCAACTAAATAATCGTTTTCTTTTATTAAAGTTTCTTCGTCACTAGCTTTATAACTTCTTAAAGAAACTCTTTTAACATATCCTTGTTTTGTCACCACGACAACACAATCCTCTTTAGAAATCATCGAAGTCGTATCGATTCTTATTTCGCTAACCTCATCTTCAATAGAAGTTTTTCTTGGTGTAGCATACTCTTTCTTGATAGATTTCAACTCATCCTTCATTACATTTTTTAATTTATTTTCATCATTTAAAATACTTTCCAAGAAATCAATCATTAATTTTAAATTGTCTTTTCGTTCTAACAATTCTGTAACATCCGTATTAGTTAATTTATATAATTGTAACATGACTATTGCTTCAGCTTGTTTTTCGGTAAATTCAAATTCCTTTACCAAATTATCTTTAGCATCTATTTTATTTTTAGAAGCTCTGATTGTCTTAATTACAGCATCTAAAATCGATAATGCTTTGATTAGACCTTCAACAATATGCATTTCTGCTTTTGCATGTTCTAAATCAAATTTAGTTCTTTTTAAAATAACCTCTTTTTGATGAGCAATATAAGCATCTAAAATAGGGATGATTCCTAAAGTCATCGGACGATTATTTACTATTGCCACCATATTGTAATTATATGCTATTTGCATATCGGTGTTTTTTAATAAGTAATTGACGACTAATTCACTATTGGCATCTTTTTTTAAATCTATAACGATAGTTGCTGGATTTTCTAAATCAGATTCATCCCTTACCTCAATTATTCCATCAATCTTTTTATCAATTCTAATTTCATCAATTTTCCTTACTAAATTAGCTTTATTTACATCAAATGGAATTTCACTAATGACTATTTGGATCTTTCCTTTATTGTTGACAATTTCATGTTTGGATTTGATAATAACTTTACCACGACCTGTTGTAAAAGCATCAATTATTCCTTGCTTACCACATGCAATACCACCAGTTGGAAAATCAGGACCTTTGATGATATCTAAAATTGTATCTAAATGACAGTTAGGACTGTCAATTCTTTTTATTGTAGCATCTATCACTTCACCTAAATTGTGTGGGGGAATATTAGTCGCATAACCTGCACTTATTCCGTTAGATCCATTCACTAAAAGGTTAGGAAATTTGGCTGGTAAAACAGTCGGCTCAAATAATGTATCGTCATAATTATAAGTCATAATGACCGTATCTTTATTGATATCTTTTAATAACTCATTGCTTATTTTTGAAAGTCTTGCTTCGGTATAACGATAAGCAGCTGGACTATCACCATCCATCGATCCATTATTACCATGCATATCAATATAAGGTGTGTTTTGTTTCCACCATTGACTCATTCTAACCATAGCTTCATATATTGAAGAATCACCGTGAGGATGATAATGTCCCATCACGTCACCAACAGTCTTAGCCGATTTACGATATGGTTTATCATAAGTATTTTTTTCTTGATACATTGTATACAATATTCTTCTTTGAACTGGTTTTAAACCGTCTCTTACATCTGGTAAAGCTCGATCTTGAATGATAGTTTTAGAATACCTTCCAAACCTTTCACCCATAATATCTTCTAATGAATAATCGTATATTTTTTTTAAAACATCTTGCATAATTCACCTACCTAATATCCGTTTAAAAATTGTCTTTAACGACTTTAAAAATATTTGAATATCAAATGATAAACTTAAATTGTCATAATATTCAACATCGCATTTTAATGTCGCTTTATAACTTAGTTTTCTGCCATCGTAAACTTGCGACAAACTAATAATTCCTGGCTTTACCATATATCGTTTGGGGCTTATTTCTCCTTCTGGCAATTTCTCACCACAAATAAAAGCACGTGGCCCGATTAAAGACATGTCCCCTTTTAAAACATTGAAAAGTTGCGGTAATTCATTTAACCCAGTATTATCAATAAATTTACTCAATTTATTGTAGTGACTATTACCATCAACATCATATATTCTAGTTCTTATCTTGTACATATAAAATGGTTGTTTATTTTTTTTTTTTTTTTTTACTCTAATATCAATTAAAGGCAACCCCAAATTAAATAAAGTTATGAGTAAAATAATTAGCATTAATGGCAAAGTTAAAATGATGAATATTAGCGATAAAAATATATCTAATATTCGTTTTAAAATTAAATATTTCATTTTCGATAATCATCCTGTAAAGTAAAATCGACGTTTTCTTCAATCCACTCTTTGCGAGGCTCTACTTTGTCGCCCATTAATATATTTACTCTTTTTTCAGCCAAGGCCACATCTGTTATATTAACTTTAACTAAACTCCTAGTTTCTGGATTCATCGTCGTTATCCAAAGCTGTTCAGCGTTCATTTCTCCTAATCCTTTATAACGTTGAGTTTCTAACTTTATTTTACTTTTTTCTAATATTTCTTTTCGTTGTTCATCGGTCCAAGCATAATAGGTTGTTTTGCCATTAAACAACTTATATAAAGGTGGCATTGCAATATATAATTTACCATTTTCAATTAAAGGTTTCATATAACGATAAAAAAATGTTAATAATAAAACTTGAATATGTGCGCCATCATCATCAGCATCCGTCATAATAATGACTTTATCATAATTACAATCCTTAATTTCAAAATCACTACCTACTCCTGCTCCAACGGTATGAATAATCGTATTTATTTCCTCATTCTTAAAAATCTCTTCTAATTTGGTTTTTTCGCAATTTAATACCTTACCTCTTAGTGGTAAAATAGCCTGAAATTTTCGATCTCTTCCTTGTTTAGCTGAACCACCAGCTGATTCTCCTTCAACTAAAAACAGTTCATTTTTATTAGGATTTTTAACTTGAGCAGGTGTTAATTTTCCTGATAATGCTTGTTCTTTTTTATTCTTTCCTTTACCATTTCTAGCTTCATCACGAGCTTTACGAGCCGCTTCCCTAACCATTTTGCTTTTAATCATTTTGTTTAAAATATTAGTAGCAATTTCTTTATTTTCTTCTAAGAAAAATTGTAGCTTTTCACTAATAACTGCTTCAACAGCAGTTCTTGCTACCGGTGTTCCTAACTTAGATTTAGTTTGGCCCTCAAACTGCAATAATGATTCTGGTATTTGAACACTGATTATTGCTGTCAATCCTTCACGAGTATCTGATCCTTCCAAATTTTTATCTTTATTTTTTAAATATCCATTATTCTTAGCATAATCGTTAAACACTCTTGTTAAAGCTGTTTTAAAACCAACTTCATGGGTTCCACCATCAGTAGTTTTAACATTATTAGCAAAACTAATAATGTTTTCAGAATAAGTATCTGTGTATTGAAATGCTACTTCAATATTAATTCCCTCTTTAGTTCCTTGAAATTGAACAACTTTATGAAGCTCGCTTTTTCCATCATTTAAATATTCGACAAAAGATTTTAGTCCATTTTCATAGCAGAATACCTCTTGTTTATTATCTTCTTCATCGATCACTTCAACAGTTAAACCTTTTAATAAAAAAGCGGATTCTTGCATTCTTTCGCAGACTGTTGTAAAAGAAAAATTAAGTGAATTAAATATTTGTGGATCAGGCATAAACCTTACTTTAGTACCAGTGCGATTAGTCTTTTCAATTTTTTTTAATGGTATCTTTACTTTTCCACCATCTTCAAACCTAATATAATTTACATAGCCATCTCTTTTAATTGTAACTTCCATCCATTTACTTAAAGCATTAACAACTGAGGCACCTACACCATGTAGTCCACCGGATACTTTATAACCAGAATTTTCAAACTTTCCACCTGCGTGTAAAACGGTATAAATTACTTCTGGAGTACTCATGCCTGATGCATGAATTCCAACGGGAACACCCCTACCTTCATCTTCCACACTAACAGAATGATCTTCATGAAGAATAATTTTAATCTTTTTTCCAAAACCATTTAATACTTCGTCGATACTGTTATCGACAATTTCCCATATTAAGTGATGTAACCCTCTTTTATCAGTTGAGCCAATATACATACCAGGACGTTTTCTTACTGCTTCTAGTCCCTCTAATATCTTGATTGAACTCTCATTGTATGCCATAATATCACCATTATCATTATATCTTAAAAAACTTGATTTTTCAAGTCGCTTACTTAATAAGATTTAACACTAAATACTTGTTTACAAATTATAATTAAATGTGTTAAAATATTAATAGGTGATTCCATGACTATTACTTTAAAAGTTAGCGAAAACACAAAAGAAAAAATGATTGAATATTTCGAAGACAAAAAAAGGCCAAAGACGCCTGATTATGCTGTATTCCAAGCCGATGAAGCAGATACTGTCGTTACATTATATAATTCAGGAAAAGTTGTCTTTCAAGGTGTCAGTGCTGATATCGATGCTAACATGTGGAAAGAAATGGAAAAACATTTAAATCCTAATAAAAAGATTGAAATGACCAACAGCAATGATAAAAAAAAAGAAAAAACAATCGATAAAATCGATCCGAGGATTTATTATGCCAATACTATTGGTTCTGACGAAGTAGGAACAGGTGATTATTTTGGTCCCATTGTCGTCACTGCTACTTATGTAGCTAAAGACAATATTCCTTTTTTAGAAGAATTAGGCGTTAAAGATTCAAAAAAATTAACCGACGATAAAATTTTGGAAATAGTTCCTAAAATAATTGCAAAAATACCATATGAGTGTATTATTTTAAATAATAAAGATTACAACGAAAATTACAGTGCCGATATGAACATGAATAAGGTGAAAGCTATCTTACACAATAAAGTGCTAGGTAAGATATCGAATAAATACCAAGCTGATTATATAGTTGTCGATCAATTTGCCAAACCATACATTTATTATAGTTATCTAAAAGAAACCAATTATGTTAAAAACATTACTTTTGTTACTAAAGCTGAGGATAAATGTTTGTCTGTGGCTTGTGCGTCGTTGATTAGTCGCTTTGTATTTTTAAAAGAATTCGATAAATTAGGTGAAAAATTAGGAGTATTTTTAATTAAAGGGTCTGGTGATAAGGTCGATGAATTAGGATGCAAAATTGTCGATAAATACGGTTTTGACAAGTTAAAAGAAATATCTAAATTAAATTTTAAAAACACATTAAAAATTAAAGAAAAATTACAAATAGGAGATGATAATCTATGAACAATAATTTAAGTGCTATTGACTATGCATGCCAATGTACAACAACCAAATATGGTTTAGAACAAACTAAAGCTGCCTTAGCTATTTTTACTAGAACTGGTCAACCTAACTATTTTACGAAAGATAATAATGGTCGTGCCACAATTTCTAACGTAGGTCAAGAAATGACTGAGGCTGAATTGTTAAAAAACATTATAAAGCTTAAAGCGACTAAAACTATGAATGGAATTAGACCGATTCTTTCTTCTAACAAAAGTATAGATAGACCTGATCTAACACCTGAGGAATTTGAATACTTAATGTACTCATTGTTGAGTAATTATGATTTAGAATCGATAAAATATATATTGAACAAGTATCCACATCTTTTTAATTCATTAGCTATTTCATTTGTCAATTCACGTTATACTCAGCAAAGATATACTAAAAATGATATTGATAGTGACTATAAAAATGACCCACATTCAATAGAATTGTTAAATAAAATTGATCAGTTTTATAGATCGACAGTTCAACAAAATAGTGTCATTAACGCACAAAAAGGTAATTAACTTACCTTTTTTTCTAACAATTCTTCATATTTGTTTTGTAAAATATAAATATCTTTACTGCTCATAAATATCATTACGGCATTTTTATGTTTCAATAACTTATCAACCATATCTAAATTAATATACTCACCATTGTTTAATTTATCGATTATTACTTGACATGTTACATCGTCATAGCCGACTTCTTCCCGATCAACACCAACGTCCATGACATATGCTTTATCAGCTAAGTTTAAAGCATCAGCAAATTCTTGGGCCATTTCTTTAGTCCTAGATAGAGTATGAGTTTTTAAAATGGCGACAATTTCTTTGTCAGGATATTTTTGTCTAGCACCTTTTATTGTTACTTTTACTTCAGTGGGATGATGGGCATAATCATCGATCGTTACAATATCACCAATCACTTTTTCTTTAAATCTTCTTTTCGCTCCTTGAAAAGTCTTTAAATATTTAGCAACATCTTTGGCTTCTAATCTTTCGTAATAACAGACTCCAATAACTGCTAATGCATTAAGTAGCATATGTTTACCATATAACGGCAAATCAAAGTGACCATAATAGTTATCCTCAATAAATACATCAAAATTAGTTCCCTCGTTTGAATACTCAACATCTTTAGCAATAATATCATTATCATCATTTAAACCATAGAAAAAGATAGGAACATTAGTTTCTAACGTATGAGTATATGGATCATCGCCACAAGCAATGACCATTTTTTCCGCTAGTTTAGCATATTCTTGATAAGCAGATATAATGTCATCAATATCTTTGTAGTAATCAATATGATCTAATTCAATATTAGTAATAATAGCATAATATGGAGTATACGCTAAAAAATGTCTTTTATATTCACAAGCCTCTAAAACAAAGTATTCATTTTCTTTACTAGCATCACCAGTGCCATCACCAATTAGATAATTGCATCCAATAATATTTTTCAAGACATGACTTAACATTGCTGATGTTGTAGTTTTACCATGACAACCAGCTATCGTAATTGTCTTAAACATTTTAGTAAGCTTGCCAACCATATCTTGATATGAATATATTTTTAATCCTAATTCTTTAGCTCGTACTATCTCTTCATGAGTGTCTTTAAAAGCATTACCTTGTACTATGATCATATCTTCTTTAATATTATCTCTATTAAAATTATATATTTTAATATTTTTGTCTAATAATGCTTGCTCTGTAAAAAAATGATCTGGTTTATCACTACCTTCTACTTCATAACCTAAATCATTAAGTATTTGTGCCAAGGCACTCATTCCCGTTCCTTTTATTCCTACAAGAAAGTACTTCATTACTATCACCTATTATTATTTTACACCACTACAACATAAAAAGTCCATATTTTTATTTAAATTATTAAAATAATATTACTCTTTGTATTCAAATTCAAAATCTAAAATTCTAACTATGTCACCATCTTTTGCCCCTAGTTGTCTTAATTTATCATCAACACCATATTTTCTTAACTTATTAGCAAATCTATTAGCAGCTTCATCAGTATTAAACTTAGTCATCTTTAATAGTTTTTCAATCTTATCGCCTTTAACAATCCATACATTATCCTGTTTAATTATAGTAAAAGGTTGTTCTTCTTTAAACTTATATAACACATGACTCTCAAATTTTTCCTTTTCATATAAAGGCTGCTTTTTTGTTTTTTCGAGCATTTTTGCTAAAGCTAAGATGACTTCCATTAATCCAATACCATTAATTGCTTCTACTTGATAAATATCTAAATTAACTTTATTTTTAAATTTTTGCAAATTTGATAATGATGATGGCATATCCATTTTATTAGCAATAATAATCTGTGGCTTTTCTAACATTTTAGGATTAAATTGTTTTAATTCATTATTAATAATTAAATAATCTTCATACGGATCTCTTCCTTCGGTACCACCCATATCGATAACATGTGCAATAATTCTTGTTCTTTCAATGTGTTTTAAAAATTGATCACCCAAACCATCACCACGTGAAGCACCTTCAATTAAACCAGGTAAATCAGCAACAACAAAAGAAGTATTATTAACCTTAACAACACCCAAATTAGGCTTCAGAGTAGTAAAATGATAAGCAGCTATTTTAGGTTTAGCAGACGATATTTGTGAAATAATGGTGGATTTGCCAACACTTGGCATACCGACTAAACCAACATCAGCCAAAAGTTTTAATTCAACTTTAACTTTTCTAATTTCTCCAGGTTCGCCGTTTTCAGCAAAATGTGGAGCTGGATTTGATTTAGTAGCGAAAGCCATGTTGCCACGACCACCACGTCCTCCACTAGCAACGACAACTTCATCACCATTTTTGGTTAAATCAGCTATAATCAAGCCAGTATCTAAATCAGTAATTATGGTCCCCAATGGGACTTTTACGATAATGTCATCAGCTTTAGCACCATGCATACCCTTACCTTGTCCGTTTTCTCCTTTTTTTCCTTTAATTTGTTTTTGATATCTTAAATCAATTAAAGTATTAAGACCCTCATCAACCTTAAAAATTATATCTGAACCTTTACCACCATTACCACCATAAGGTCCACCCATCTCAACAAACTTTTCTCTCCTAAAAGCCATACAACCATCGCCACCAGAGCCAGCTATTAATTCAATTTTTACTTCATCAATAAACATAAGAATCACCTTTAATTATTATACATTAAAATCGATTAAAAACCAATCATGGAACAAAATTCTAAAGAAATTTTGGATATACTTACCTTATTTTAGATAAAATTTAATGAAAAAGAAAAAATTAAAGTAATAACTTTAATTTTTTCTTATTTTAATTTTTTCTAAACTTTTTCTTAAAGTGTCTTCATTAAATGGCTTATTTAAAACATCAACTATCGGATAATTAAATACTTTGTTGATAGAATCTTTAGTATCATCGCCTGTTAAAATACAGACTGGTATTTTTTGAAATAGATTATTTTTCTTAAAAACATCTAAAACTTGGAACCCATTAAAATTAGGCATATTTAAGTCAAGAAACATTCCTATGAACTCCTTATTAAAATTGTTCCTAATTAATTCGATCGCTTCTATCCCATCTTTTGCTTTTAAAACCTGATAATATTCTTTAAATACTCTTTCGACAAAGTTTGTAATTACAGTTGAATCATCAACTACCAATAGTAATTTTTCTCCCATATAATCTACCTCTGCTTTAATTATATCACATTTTTTAAAAAAATAAATATTTTTAACAAATGTTTGCAAATCATACACAAAAAAAAGATAGATTACTTTGCAGCATAAACACTTACTTGTTTTCTATCTTTCCCAACTCTTTCAAATTTTACATATCCATCAATTTTAGCATATACAGTATCATCTGAACCGATACCAACGTTAGTCCCAGGATAAATTTTAGTTCCTCTTTGACGATATAAAATTGAACCGCCAGTAACAAACTCACCATCAGCCGCTTTAGCGCCTAATCTTTTTGATATTGAATCACGGCCATTTTTAGTAGAACCTTGTCCTTTTTTGTGAGCAAACAATTGTATATTTAATTGCATCAATTTTAACACAATTAACACCTCCTTATTTCTATATATTTAGGATATTTTTCTTTTAATTCAGTTAATAACTCAATCAAATTATCAATTAAGCTATCGATAATATTATCATGCTTCAACACTTCGATTTTAATACCATCTTTATCTTGATAGTCAATCGCTTCATTATCAATTCTAATAATAGCATTAACGCTAGTTATAACAATCGATGATAAAGCAGCACAAACAATATCTTTGCCCAATTCATCATAACCAGCATGCCCTTTAATTATAATTTCATTAATCGGGGTGCCCTTTAGATTAATTTTTACCATTATTTTTCAACTATTTTCTTGATTTCTATTTTAGTATATGGTTGACGATGACCTTGAGTTTTACGATATTTTTTCTTAGCATTATACTTGAAGATTTTTATCTTTTTATCTTTTCCTTGTTTTAAAACTTCGCCAACAACTTCGACATTTGATAAATAAGGGCGACCTGGATTACCATTAACCATTAAAACTTTATCAAAATTAACCTTTTGTCCTACTTGGGCATCCAATTTTTCAACATAGATAACTGATCCTTCTTCAACATAATATTGTTTACCGCCAGTTTCAATTACTGCTTTCATTTATATACCTCCTTTTATCTCAGACTCGCCTTCAAGGTGACTACGCTTTTAAACCTTTTCAGTGCGGTTGTAGAGAGGTCTCTACACAGTTCTTAATTCTAACATATTTATGCTCTTTTGTCAAACAATTTTTTAATAACTTCTTTTTCTGAATGATAAATATTACCAATTTTAAAAAGATGTTTTGTTTGTTTTTTCATTTGAGTCAATTTGGTGATTGTTTTTCTTTTTTTATAATTATAATTATATAAATATCTTTCTAATAAAAAACGGTTAAAATAATACTTATGTTTAACAAATTCTTTGACAATTTCAACAATTAAAAAGAATAAAATTAAAAGTAACAAAAGATTAATTCTTGTTTTAAATAATAAAAAGAATAATGTTATTTCTGATACTACAATAGTTAATATATGACTCTTTTTAAAAGAAACAAGCTCATTAAAAAAAATATTTAATATTTTACTACCATCTAGTGGATAAATCGGCAATAAATTGAATAATAATATAGCCATGTTATAGTGGTTAAAAGTAGCATTATCTTTAAAAATTAAATAAAATAATATCTGAAACAACGGACCTAGGAGCGCGATTATCAATTCTTGTTTTAAAGATTTGTCTATGTTTTCTTTAAATATCGTAATACCACCAAAAGGTAACAAAATGACTTTATCTATTTTCCATTTGAAAATCCAAGCACCAACGATATGTCCTGTTTCATGTACAATTATAATGGCACTAAAAATAATAAAATTTTTAAAATTACCAGTCAAAAAAGAGACTAAAGCTACAACATAATAAAGGACATGAATTTTAAATATATTCTTGGTAATCAATTACTTCACCATCTTTGATAAAGACTAAATATAAATTTGAATCGACTACTCCTATCAAAGTACCTTCTTGAATATAATCATAAAGTTTTAAATTGATTTCTTTTAAGTTAGAATACCATAAATCAATCCCATTTTCTTGTTGAATGATTACCGTATTGCCATAACCTTCCTTTTCGCCAACAAAAATTACTATTCCAGAATCAAGTGCTGGAACTAAATAATCATAACCAACACTTAAAGAGACACCATTTTTATATTTATTTGCCTCACTATATTTTAATGATTCTTTAAAAACTGGTACAGTGTCATCAAAATAGTCACTAAAAGGTAAATTGTTACCAAATTTTGACTTATACCAATTATTTATCTTAGCAAATGATATATTATCTTCATAAACTTGCTTATAAAAGCTTTCTTTATATTGAGGTTTAAGTTTTAAAATAATAATAGTTAAGGCAGTCAATAATAGCAATACTAAAAATTTAATGACCGTTGTTTTTTTTATCATAAATTCACCTAAGAAATTATATGAATTTATTAATAAAAATTCACATAAAACCTTAAATTATTAGTTGAAATTTTAAATAAAGTACTAATTAATTAGTACTTTATTTATAATCTTTCATAACATTTTCAAGCATATTTTTCAAGGCAGTTGAAGTAACAGTAGCACTACTTATTGTATCGACATTATCTAAATTGTCTTGATTATTAATTAATTGCGTAATATAATTACTATCTATTATTAATTGATAACGATTAGCAGTTTCGCGATGAGAAGTAATTTCGATTGATATAATACGATCATTTTCAATTTTAACTATTGCTTCTATTTTACCACCATAACCTTTTTGAGTAACAGTATATACTGTTATGTTATCCCGCATTGTTTTATCAATAATTTCAAAATTAGGATCTTTATTATCTTGCGTTTTTCTGGTTAAAGCCACACCAATTGTAACACCAATGATTATTAACCAAACAAAAACAAACCAAATTAATGATCTTATAAAGTTAAAACGTGATCTCATACCAATTTTATCTAAGAGAAACACAACAGCGTTTATAATTAAAATGCTATAAGCAACACCTTCAACACCAATAAATCTAAAAACAACAGTTATAATACCCAACAAAAATCCTTGTAAAATTTGGCCAACAGGTGTTACAGCACTAGTTACTGGATCGGTCGCCATGAAAACCGCACCAAACATCAAGCCACCACTAAAAAGGTGAAACAAAGGATAATAAATTCCTTGTCCTAATAACCTTCCTATTCCAAAAGTAATTAGGAAAACAGTAGTTACATAAACCAAAGGAATTCTCCATTTTATCGTGCCTGTCGCTGTTAAATATATAAAAGCTACTATACAGAAAAAAGCACTTGTTTCAGCTAAACTTCCAGGTATAGACCCTAGAAAAAAATCGAATAAATTCCCATAAGGTTTTACTAATTGCTCATAATTACCGATTCCTGATATCATTGAGGCATTAGTTAAAGGAGTAGGTTTGCTAATTGTGTCTAATTCATAAGCATTAAAATAATTATTCGTCGTCAAAACACTAGAAAAAACTAACACTATAAATAAATAACCAATCAAAGCGGGATTAAAAATATTTTTCCCAAAACCTCCACATACTAACTTACTTACACTGGCTACAATACTAGCAACAACTAAAACATAAATAGGAACGTTTAATGGTAAAATTAAGGCTAAAAAAAGGCCTGGAAAAAAAGCATAAGAATTCTTAATATAATTCTTTTTTCTAAAAATTAAAGCGTAGATACTTTCAATCAAAAAGGAAGTTAACGCTCCAATAAATATTTTGATAATTGGGTCAAAAATTTCAATAAAACTAATGTACCCGTTACTGTAAGGAATATATCCATTTTTATAAATAGAAAATATGACAATAGGAATTAATGCAATTAAAAGATGCATCATCATCTTATTGGTTGAATTTTTACTTCTAACAAAAGGGCCCATTATTTTCCCTCCTTCATTATGTTCTTAGCGTCTTTTACTCTTTGTCTAACAAATAATTTAGCTGGACATATATATGAGCATAAACCACATTCGATACATTTTTCAGGATGAAGCTTTTCTAATTTTTTGATATCTCTATCCTTTTTTTGCTTATTCTTCATAATTAATACTGGACTTAATTTAACTGGACAAACACTAACACATTTACCACAGCCTAAACACGATGTTGAAAATGTTATTTTATCTTCTAAAGCTAAGACACAGTTTAAGTTAGCAGAAATAACTAAATCATCGACTTTGGTTCCCATCATTGGACCACCAGCAACGATAACACTATTCGGTTTCATTTTTAATTGTTCTAGCACTTCTGATGCTTGAGTACCAATTTTAACTAAAACATTATGAGGGTGTTCTAAATTTTCACCAGAAAAAGTAACAATTCTTTCCAGTAAGGGTTTATTATACTTCAAAGCCTCATATATTGCATAAATAGTGGAAATATTATTAACGACAATGCCATCTTCACTCGGATAGTCAGCATACGTTTTCCCCGTTACTTCTTTAATTAAAATCCTTTCCCAGCCCATTGGATAGATATTAGAAACTAACCTTATTTTGATCTTTAAATAAGTGCCAATAAAATTGTCAAAAATTTGCTTTAAATCACTATTTTCCTTTTTAATAGCTATAATAGCTTCATCAATTTTATTTATTTCTAAAATAGCATCGATAGCTTCTAGGATTTCTTCACATTTTTGTTTAGCCAATATGTAATCGGCAGTAATATAAGGCTCACATTCAACTGCATTGACAATTAAAGTATTTATTTTTTTTGGTTCATATTTTACATAAGTTGGGAATCCAGCACCACCTAAACCAACAATGCCATTTTCTTTCAAGATGCTGATAAATTCTTCTTTAGTATACTTATTGATAATTCTTTTTACGTTAACTTTTTGCTCGATTTTTTCTTTAAAATCATTTTCAATTACTACACATTTAACTCTTTGGCCATTGAAGCAAGTTTTTTCTTCAAAATCTAACACAGTACCACTAACACTAGCATAAATAGGAATTCTAAAATTTCCCTTTCTTTTTCCGACGATACTACCCTTGTATACATACTCACCCTTATTAACAAGAATGGTTATATCTGTATCATTACCACTAATCAAAGGTATATAAACTTTTGTAGGTTTGTTATAAACGATTAATTCGTCATCTGTCAATTTATGTTTATCAATTTTTACCCTCATTTTGTTCACATAAATCTAGTAACTAGATCCCTTTCTAGTAACTAGATCCCTTTCTACTTAATTTATTGATCTTCTAAATTTAATTATACTAGATTACTAGTTTTTTTTCAAGAACAAAATTAGACCAATTATATAATTAAACTTACTATCAAAAAAATTAGATAAAAATCTAATTTAAAATTCTTCTTCACCTTTATTTTTAAATTGCAAAATGATAGGCGTTCCTTCAAAATCAAACGATTCTCTTATTTTGTTTTCCAAATATCTTTGATATGAAAAATGAACTAAACCTTTACTATTAACCTGTATATTAAAAGTCGGTGGTTTAATTTTTGCTTGATTGCAAAAGTATATTTTTAATCTTTTTCCTTTATAAGATGGTGGTAAATTAAGATTATAAGCATCTTTAATACAATCATTAATCAAATTGGTAGCTATAAATTTGGTACTGTTTTGATATACTTTAATAACCTGTGGCATTAAAGTATGCAATCGTTTATGAGTCAAAGCAGATAAATAAACGATTGGTGCGTAATCCATAAATTGAAAATTATTACGAATATTTTTGGTAAAATTTTTCATTTGATCATTTTTATCTTCAATGACGTCCCATTTGTTAACGACAATTATAATTGGTTTTCCAGCCTCAATGGCATAACTAGCAATATGTTTATCATGCTCGATAATACCTTCTTTAGCATCTATTACCAATAAGCAAACATCAGACCTATCAATGGCTTTCATACTTCTTAACAGGCTATATTTTTCTACAGTTTCATATATTTTTCCCTTTTTGCGCATCCCCGCCGTATCAATAACCACAAATTTTTGATTATGATAAACAAAAGGAGTATCAATCGCATCACGGGTTGTCCCAGCAATCGATGAGACAATAACTCTTTCTTCATTTAAAATAGCATTAACTAAGCTACTTTTGCCAACATTAGGGCGACCAATGACACTAAATTTAATAACGTCTTCTTCTTCACTCTCTATTTCTTTAAATTCACATGTAATTTCACTTAACAACTCGTATATGCCATCATTTTGTTCTGAACTAATATTTATGTAATTGTCAAAACCCAATTCATAAAAATCGTATACATTATCTTTCGCTAATTTACTGTCAATCTTATTAATGGCAACTACTATTTTTTTTCCTGACTTTAAAAGCATATCCCTAACGACTAAGTCGTTAGTTGTAATTCCTTCTTTAGCATCAACGACAAAGACAATGACGTCTGCTTCTCTTATGGCAATTTCAACTTGTAATTTGATTTCTTCACTAAAACTTTCATCACCGATATCTATTCCACCAGTATCAATCAAGTTAAAATGATAATTACCAAATTTGACATCCCCATATATTCTATCTCTAGTTATACCAGGTACATCTTCAATAATAGCTGTTTTAGTACCGACAAGTCGATTAAATAAAGTACTTTTACCAACGTTGGGACGACCAACTAAAGCTACTACTGGTTTTTTCATAATATCACCTTCTTGCCTTGTTTTAATATTTTATCTACTTCTTTACCATATAAAACATTTCCATATTCGATTATCTTGGCTAATAATACATTATCAACATCACAGCTTATTTTTAAATATATTTTATCATCTATTTTATAGCAACTAACCTTATCTAAAATTTTTTTATCAAGAAATTCATAACCTATTTCATATAAAAATAAACTGTTTTTTAAAACATTGATCTCCATATCAATTTGATTAAAGTAGGTATAATAATCTAATTTTTCATCTTCTATCTCAATAATACTACCATAATATTTATCAATATATACGTCTATATTGTAATAACCACTAAGGTTGATGTTGTATTTATTTTTAATTTTAGAAAATAGATTTTTAAAATACTTTTCCATCTTTGTCTTATTGTCAAAGTCGATGTTTTCATCTTTATTTAAAAAAACAATAAATTTATTATTGTCAACAATCAATTTCATTTCATCACCTAAGATATTTTATGAAATTGTTATTAAAAGGTAATAATTTATATTGTCCTTTCTATCTTTTGCATAATTTCATCTTTGCCAACCTTAGTTATATTGCTAAACATAATGAACTCATCACCTATAACTAAATCTAAATCCTCAAGCAAAACGTTTCGCTGTTGCTGTTGTTTAGTAATAGGTATTTTATCTACTTTAGTAGCAACTATTGTAACTGGCAATTTATAATATTTCAAAAAATTATACATCATAATATCATCATTTGATAGTTTATGCCTAAAATCAATCAGCATAAAAACTTGTTTTAAATTCTCACGGCTAGTTAAATAATCTTCCATCATCAAGCCAAATTTTCTTTGCTTTTTTCTGTTGACATCAGCGTATCCATAACCTGGAGCATCAACTAAATAAAATTGATCGTTTACTAAATAGAAATTAATCGTTTGCGTTTTTCCAGGAGTAGCTGAAGTTCGCGCATAATTTTTTCGATTGATTAAAGTGTTAATAAAACTACTTTTACCAACGTTAGAACGTCCTACTAATAAAAATTCTGGTTTATTATCGGTTGGATATTGGCTACGTCTAACTGCACTTATTTCTAAATTGACCGAGCTAATTTTCATTAAATCACCTCTTAAGCTATTTAATTATAACATTTCAATTTGTATTTGTCAAAAATAGTTTTACTTAATATTTTCTTGTACTTCTGTGTAATCTATACCAAATAAAACTTTGTCAGTGACAAACTTCCCATTCCTAGTATCAAAAGCGAACTGATGGGAAAGATGTCCTTCTAATAATGCGTTAGTGGTAATGTCGTTAATATTAAAAGGCATAAACTGCAAATTATCCATTTTGAATTCTTTGAAAAAACTTTCTAAACGTAATTTTGTATTGTATGGATCTTGATCTTTTGAATAATAACCAGGGAATATTATATATTTAAATTTATATTCTTTATCGAAGTCAATTAATTTTAATATTTTAATTATAGTTGCCTCGATATCATGAGTAAAGTGAGCAGCAATTCCAATTTTTTGATTTTCATCATATAATAAAACTCCAAAACAAGTAGCCAAAGCTTGTGTTCCGATAATTGGTTTTTCAAAAGTCGATATATCAGCATTATTCATTTCAACTATATTTAATAACTTGCTTAAGTTTATTTTTTCTTCATTATAATCCATTACTACCACCTAATTATAGTATATAAAATTTTATCTCTTATTTCAACAGCAAAAAAATTAATAATGCAATTTAAAAAAGCGAACTGTAAAAGTTCGTATAATAATTAATATAGTAGCACAGTAGTACACATTTCAAAATTTCTATCAAAGTTAATTTCGATATAAATTCATCATAATTTGTCATAATGTGTCCACATTCTCAAAATAAATATCTCTTTCTTATTTTCATCTATTTCATACACCAATCTATGTTGATAGCTTATTCTTCTAGAACAACATCCAGTTAAATTCCCTTTAAGTTTTTCATACGTTGGCGGAGTTTGATATGGATTAATTGAAATTAAATCTAAAAGTTCCTTTGCTTTAATTTCAAGTCCTGCTTGTTTTAGAAGTTTTTTATCCTTATCTGCTAATTTAGAAAATATTATTTTATATTCTACCATTCTTCACCTTTTTTATAAACGTTACATTTACTTTTATCTTCTTTCTTAGCTTCATTAATAGATTCTACAAAACCAGGTATAGAATTCAAATAAATTGTCTCCTCTATATCTCTCCAATCACTTTCCGATAAAAGCACTGCATTTTCACCTTTATTATTAATAATATTGACTGGATTAAAACCTTTATTTACATCAGAAACTAATTGAAATAGATTTTGTCTAGCATTAGTTATATTTATAGTATTCACATTTCTCACCTCAATTACATTATAACGTACTTTTAAGCGTACGTCAATGCTTTGTATTATTATATGTAAAAAAGCTTAAATAAATACATTGAATTCATATACATAAAAAAAGATAAAAGTTCGTATAATAATCATTCTCTAATACATAGTTTAGACATGTTTAGAAATATTTAATAAAGTTAATTTCTAATATAAATATGTCGTTAATTTACATTTTCGATTAACAAATTTGTAAACTTTTACAAATAAGCAACAAAAAGTCATAATAATGTGATAAAATAATAAAGAATGGAGGTTTTTAAATGACTAGTAATGAAATATATAAAAACTATTTAAAAGCTTTAGGTGAACGTACTGTATTAGAAAATAAAATTGAAGATTTTATTGAAAAATGGAAAAATGGAGATACAACTATTAGTAATGCAACTGTTCAAAAAACTGTTGATAAGGGCTATGAAAGATTAGAAGAATTGAAGAAAATTGAAGAAGAATTGCACACTGAACATATTGCTCAAGTGCAAAAAGAAAAAGATAAAAAAAGTGCTGATATAAATGTTCAACACAATTTAGGGGTTAGACCAACAGATACAGAAATCATTGATGGTGTTCTTTCAAGTAATGCCAACGCATCTTACCTAATCGGTCAACAAAAAACTCCAGAACAACTTGAAAGCGAAAGAATTGCATTATTAAACGATATTAAATCTAGAGTTATGAATCACGAAATTTCACTAGCAGAAGCATCAAAACTGACAAATGATGTTAATACTGCTTATGGTTTTTATAATAATCAATCTGAAGAAATGTTAAACAATAATGGAATGCACAAATAAAAAATAATTTTGCTTAGCTTTAGTCTTGCTAAAATTATACTTAAAGAATTTAAAAATGGAAATTCCTTTTTTCACGCCATTATTTAGCGTAATGTGTTACCATTTTGAAATAAACGGGTCTATTGAAGACGAGCATTTGAATTTTTGATAAATTTGACGCAATAAAGTTTGATATGTCTCAAGCTAGTTTAGATGATATTAAAGATATATTAGATCATTATGATCAAGACTCTGTTTTAATTGATGGAATGCAATATCATTTTAGACCTAATGCTTTACAAGGTGCTTCACTAAATGCTAGATATAATGAATTAACTGGACAAGATCATCCAACTTTTGTAAAGGCACAAGAACAAATTTTAGAAGAACAAATAAAAAATGGTCAAGGAATAAGTGTTAATGGCAATCCTACAGTTTATGAACAATTAAAAAGTAACAATATGGAAACAGGAAATCACAATCATATTTTAAACAGAACTAATGAAATAATATTAAATCCACAAGAAGCAAGTTTAGAAGATATTTCTTCATTACTTAATTATTTCAATGGTAAACCTGTATTAATTGATGGTGTTGCACATCATCCATTTAATGATCAAATGTCTGCTTCAAAATTAAATGATAGATATAAAGAATTAACTGGGCAAAATCATCCAGTATTTGCTGAACAAGCACCAAAAGTTATAAATGATTTGATGAAAGACAAAGATATGTTAATTCAAGCAGGAGCATATGGTACTGATTATTTTGATAAGTTAGAACAAATAAAGCAAGGAACACAACAAACTACGAAAATACAAAACAATGAAGAATCAAAAAAAGTATTTACTGAAGAAAGAGATAAGCAAAGACAATTAGATGCTTCAGTAAGAACTCAACAGATTAATGCTATGCAACAAGCTAATCAAAATACTCAAGAAATGCAACAGATGGTTTCTGAAACAACTCAAGAT
This sequence comes from uncultured Bacilli bacterium, assembly GCA_944332645.1. Taxonomy (GTDB): domain Bacteria; phylum Bacillota_I; class Bacilli_A; order RF39; family UBA660; genus Faecisoma. The sequence goes on along the minus strand of CALVKK010000004.1, from coordinate 1,704 downwards.
AATTCTATTGGAGACATGAGTAGATAATGACAGAAGAATTTAAAAAAGCATTTTCTAATTTGTCTGTAGATGAAAAAAGAAATCAAATAAGTAATGAAATAATTATAATTTCTGAATTGATTAAATTAAAAGAAGAATCTCTTAAATTACCAAGTGTTTTGTCTGTCAAAGATTATGCTAGTAATAGTAATATGACAGAATCAGAAATGCTAGATTTTCTTTATGAAGATATATATAATATTCAAAAAGAATTAATTACTGTTTTTTCTATTAATAAGTAAAAATGACTCACTTCATGTGAGCCATTTTTATATTGGTAATTCTTGTTTATTATTTACTTTATTTTCAATGTATTCTAGATTATTAAATGATTTATTATTCTTTAATAATTCCATTTGTTTTCTAGCAATATTATTTAATCTAACAAGTCTTTCATTTTGGGGTATTTTCATTTCAATTAATTCAGCATTAATATTTTCAAGATTATTTAATATAACTAGATGTAGTAAATCAGTATAATCTCTGATATTACCTTTATCTGCTATTTCAGTATTACTTTCTCTCCATTCCTTAGCAGTCATTCCAAATAAAGCAACATTTAAAACGTCAGCTTCTTCAGCATATACAAATTTCTTTTGCTTTTCAGTTAAAGTGGGAACAATAATATTTTTGATAGCATCAGTATGAACTACATAACTAACTTTTGCTAAAACTCTATTAGCGTGCCAATCAATTTTATTTTGATATGCTTCATTTTTCTTTAATCTTTCAAATTCTTGAATTACATATAATTTAAACTCTGGAGATAGCCAACTAGCAAATTCTAGAGCAATATCACTTCTAGCATAAGTTCCACCATTATTACCAGATTTAGAAATAATACCAATAGCATTAGTTTCTTTAATCCATTTTTGTGGTGACATATAGAAACTATTTTTACCAGCTTCATTCTCAAAGGTCTCGAATTCGTGACCTTTGAAATTCTCGTTATTCAATTGTTCCCATAAACCTAAATATGCCAAAACATCTTTATTTCTCATCCAAGCATAAATAGGAACTTTAGGTTCTTCTGGATTTGCATATCGTGCTAAATCGGTTAATGAAATAAATTCTTTATTGTCTATTCTTAAAACGCTTATTTTTTGCTCTTTTACTACTATTTGTGTTTTTATATTGTCACTATTCATAATTCATGTCCTTTCCATATTTTAATAAAATTTTATATTTAAAATATTCTATTGATTATTTCGGCTATTTCATCTGTCGTGAAATTAGAACGTTTTAAAATAATACAATGAACTAATCTCTTAACTAATAAATAAGATACAATTTCAACATTCGAAAATTTCTTACTCAATGCACTATGAGTTATTTCATTTCTTTTTTTTGCAAACGTTTGAGCTAAATCTCCATTTGAGACATTAGTCATATTATAATTAACAAATAATCTTTGTTTTGTTTTTTCTAATGGTTTTATAAATTCATTATATCATCTCTTAAAAAATAATAAAAGAAAAAACTAGACGGTTTAAATCTAGTTTTCTATGCTTAGTGGTAGCGACGGGGGGGATCGAACCCTCGACCTTTCGGGTATGAAAAAAAGCTCTAATTAGTTATATGATGTAAAATATCAAAAAAGCCTTTATTTTTAAGTCTTTTCATTACTTGTAAAATTCGAGTAAGTTTGAATAGATTTGATTAAAT
>CALVKK010000003.1 GCA_944332645.1 uncultured Bacilli bacterium | reverse complement strand
GCACTTTCGCTTTTACTTCGACAGTTATTGTTGCCATATCTACAAATCCATTTCCTCCTGTTGCTGTACAGGTTATTGTATAATTTCCCGTAGATAAACTACTTAAGTTTGTTATTACTGCATTTCCATTTTTACATACAACACTTCCACCACTGATCGAATAGCTTACTGTATATAAATTTGTTACTGAATAACTATCTCCTTCTGTTATTTCTACACTGCTGACTTTTCTGGTTATTGATGGCATATTTTTATCGACTTTGATTGTATAATCCCTTGTACTACTATTTCCTGCTAAATCAGTTGTCGTTATTCTGACATTTGTACCAGTTGTATTGGTCGTTATATTTAACACATCTGAAGTCGTACTTGCATGGCCTGACAAACTATCTGTTCCATTTCTTACATTCACCCCTACATTTGTTGTATACCAATTATTGCTTCCTAATGTACCTGTAAATGTTGCTGTACCTGCTGTTGGTGCTGTTTTGTCTAGATTAATATTTACACATTGTTTATCTGTACTACCCATATTATTAGTGGCAACAGCACATAAATAATTTGTACCTTCTTGAGTTATAAATTTTGTATTAATTCCAGATTGTAAATTTAAATTAGGAATACATTCATTATCACTAAGACAATAAGTAATTTTACCATTAGCAGTCATGGTTACCGCTATATTTTCCCTTGCCCATCCATTTTCATTTATTAAATCCTCTCGATATCCCATAATCAAATATGGATTATCATCACTATAATCTTCACAATTTTGACTATATTCAAACACATACTGATTCATCGAACTATCCCAATAATAAACTACACAACCTTTAAGTTCATAATTAGTGATAGGATCTATCAATTCACCTTCCAGAAACCCAGAATTTTTGAGAGTTTCTAATGATATCCCACTCTTTTCTTGTGAGTAACCCAAATCATTGACAACACTATAATTTAAAGCTGCTTTTTCAATCGTTTCTATTGTTCTTTCTAAAGCTTTTTCTTTACTTTTTATAATTGCACTATTAACAATCGGATAAGTTATCAACACAATTATACTAAGTATGATAATTGTAGCCAACAATTCAATTAAAGTAAAACCTTTTTTCATACATTCTCCCTCAATTATCTACTAATTTTATTATATATTATTTGATCTTAAAAAGCAATAAAAAAAGAAGTATTAAACTTCTTGCATCATAATCAAAATAATCGGCTTAGACTCCGTTTCTTGATAAAAATATTTACCAATCTTATCTCTTATTTCATTCTTGGTTTTGTTGTAATCTATATAAGAAACCTTAGTATTGTTTTTGATAATATCTAAAGCCATTTTTTCAGCCTCATTAATTAAATCGTTATTTTCTTTAACGTAAACAAAACCTTTAGTTACAATTTCTGGGCCTGATAAAATTTTCTTAGTTAATTTATCAATAATAGCTACTACTAAAACAATTCCATTTTCACCTAACATTTCTCGATCTTTAATAACTAATTCGCCGACATCACCAACAGTTTTACCATCTATTAAAATATCGTCAACTTTGATCTTTTCGTTGTCATAAACTAAATTACCATCGATAAAAGTCGTTACATCACCGTTTAAGTTCAAGATAATGTTTTCTTCTTTCATTCCCATTAATTTTGCGACATCACTATTGGCTACTTGATGACGATATTCACCATTTACAGGAAAATAGTATTTTGGTTGCATTAAATTAAGCATTAACATTAAATCTTCACTTGAAGCATGTAGTGAATAGAAATTTTTATCGGACATAGTGATTAAATTACAGCCCTTTTTAGCAATCTCATCAAACAAATTTGTTGCACTTCGTTCCATTCCATCATAAACTGGCGAAGCAAAAACAATCGTATCTTCCTCATTTAAAGTAATAAACTTATCATAACCTCTCACAATTCGTTTAATATTAGAAAAAGGTTTTTCGCGTTCATCAGAAACAATCACGATGGAATTATTGTCTAAATGATGAATATTACCGATTCGCGATTTATTAAAATTAATATACCCATCATTAATGGCTTTAATTAAACTACTTTCCAACTTTTTACCAAGGATGACAATTTTACGATCAGCATCAGTTACAGCGTTAAAAAGTTCTTGCATACGATAAAATTGTCCTTGAAAAATATTAATCAGAATGCGACTATTATATTTATTTATAATTTCTTTTAGATAACTATAACTACGATGTTTTGGAGAAGTATAGCCAACTTTATCGGCGTATAGTGATTCACTTAATAAACAAAGAACACCTTGTTTACCAACATATGCTAATTTGCCAATATCTGTTTTATATGATCCTTGCATCGAAGGATCAAAAACAAAATGACCTGTATAAAAAATAGCTCCATCATTAGTATACAAAACATACCCAACACTACCTGGAACACTATGAGATAAACTAATAGGGAAAAGATAGTTTTTACCAACTTTAATTTTTTTATGAGGTTTCAACTCAATTAAATTAGCTTTTAAATTTTCATCATTTAATTCTTCTTGCAATAATTCTAAAGTAAATTTTGTACCATATATTCTTAAATCAGGTAAATCATGTATAATATCAGGAATAGCTCCCATTTGTTCATCATGACCATGTGATAAAAACAAACCGCGAATACGATTTTTATTATTAATTAAATAATCATAGTTAGGTATGATATAATCCACTCCTAGCATCTTATCATCTGCATATTTTAAACCAGCTTCAAAAACATAGATTTCATCATCAACTTCAATAACATACATGTTTTTACCAATTTCATTTAAACCACCTAATGCGAAAATTTTTATTTTACTCACATTCATAACCTCCTTTCTTATGTAAATTAAAAAGACTAATTAATTATATCAAAAAATAATTAATTAGTCCAGTATCTGAACATTAATAATAATTTTCTATCAATTAATAGTAGCTCAATATAAAATACTTTAACTAAAACAGAAGCACTAAAATCAGTCATGAGAAACTATAATTACATCGTCACCAATCGTTTTAATCTGATCCCATTTAACTTCAATTTCGTCTTTAGAAGTAAATCTTGAAATTAAAAATTTGCTTTTCTCAACAATCAAATATTTAATCGAACCATTATCGATAACTACATCAACAATATTACCGATCAGTTTCCCATCTGTAGTAATAATATTTTTACTTTGAAGTTCACTCAATCGCATTACGATCACCTATATAAAATTTATGTTTATTTCATCATTTTTTTCATGTTATCTAAACAATTTTTTTCGATTCGAGATATTTGTGCCTGTGAGATACCGATTTCTTCTGATAATTCCATTTGTGTTATTCCTTCAAAATATCTCTTAAAAATAATAAATCGTTCCTTTTCTTTTAATTTGTTGAGTGCATCTTTAAGCATCAAACTTGAATCCAAATCAATCTTATCTTTATCATCGGCAATCTGCTCAGATAAATAAATTGTATCACCGCCATCATTGTAAATAGGTTCTGACATACTAATAGCATCTTTAACAGCATCAAAGGCCTGAATTACATCTAATTCTTCTAAATTCAAAAAGCATGCAATCTCTTTAATGCTCGGTTCGCGATTTAATTTATTAGTTAATTCTTCTTTAGCTTTTAGTCCACGATAAGCTATGTCCTTAAGATTTCGTGTCACTCTTAACGAACTATTGTCTCTTAAATATCTTTTAATTTCACCTAAAATCATTGGAACTGCATATGTTGAAAAACGTACATCATGATTTAAATCGAAATTGTCTATTGCCTTTATCAATCCAACACAACCAACTTGAAATAAATCATCTAAATTATCGGTACGATTGTTATACTTTTTTAATATTGACAACACTAATTTTAAATTGCCATTTATTAGTTCTTCTTTGGCATTTAAATCTCCACTTTGATATCGTATAAACAGATCCACCATTTCTTCATTTGTTAAAACCTTAATATTCGCAGTATTCACGCCACATATTTCAACTCTATGACGTGCCATATTTTCTCCTTTCATCATTATAATGAAATTATAAATAGAAATTTATTCAAAAGTTGAAAAATATTGAATATTATTTATTAGGTGATTTTTATGGAATATAAATCAACATTGCCATACCCTACTGTAAAAGTTGAAAGAAAAAATATTGAATATGCTCAAATGTTATTACATCCTTACGTTGGATCAATTAGCGAAGACACTGCAACTCATTTGTATTTATATCAATCATTCATTTTAGATGATAAAATTAGTAAAACTTTGAAAGGAATTGCTATTGTCGAAATGAATCATCTAGATTTGCTAGCTAGGACAATTAACCTTTTAGGTATTGATCCTAAATATGAGATAAACAAACGTCCTTGGACAACACAATATGTCAAGTATGATAAAACACTTAGTCAAATGATGTTAACTAATATCCAAAGTGAAACCTTAGCTATCAAAAATTATCATTTATTAATTAAAGCTATCGATGATCGTTACATTAAACAATTATTACGAAGAATTATAATCGATGAAGAAATTCATTTAAAAATATTCAATGATATTTATAACCAAATAAAAGACACCTAAGGTGTCTCTATTTCAACTGGTGGGTCTGGTTGTTCTTGATCGACTGGATCTTCTTGATCAGTTGGCTCTTCTGGTTCAACAGGATCCTCTGGGTCAATCGATTCATTTTCTAAAACAATTATCGTTCTAGTAGCTGTAACTCGATTACCATCCGTATCAGTAACTGTATAAACCACCGTGTGTTGCCCAACAATTAAAATTGTCGTATCTAAAATACTAACTTGTGGTATTAAAACTCCATCCTCGTTATCGAAAGCTTGAACACCAGTCATTACATCATAACTTTCTCCTTGGAATATTGTAATGGTAGAAGGTTCGATTGTAATCGTAGGTATCGACTCATCGATATTAGGTATATCAGGTTCTGGTTCCGGCTCTGGTTCCGGTTCGGGTTCGGGTTCAACATAAACGGGATTATTTATATCACTTGGCTCTTTTTCATAACTGCTTTCAAGCAACTCTCCAGCAATTACTTTGTCAATTAAACCTTGAGCTTCTATTACTGTTTTTTCGTAAGGTATCATAACATATGGTTTGCTATTTGGAGAAGAATAAACTGGTTCATAACCATCATAACCATTTAAACTGTAACTTGTTATATTCCAGCTGGCCATATCGGTTAATTGCATCTTGATTAATTTTTGAATATCAGTATCAGTCATATTAGTTTGAAAAGAATCTTTTAAAGAATTTAGTATTTTACTATAACTATATATAATAGCAGGGCTAATTGCTTTTCTAATAATACCATCGATAACAGCTTGCTGATTTTCGCCACGTCCTCTATCACCGCCGGCAATAGAAGGCAAATTTTTTCTTTCTCTTGAAAAAGCTAATGCTTGATTTCCGTTCATATGATTATACCCTTGACTAAAATAATATGTACCCCCAGACGCTTTAGAACTAGTAAAACTATATTTAGAATAAACATCTATGCCATCTAGAGCATCAACGATTTTTTCTAATGATGTAAAATTAACACGGAAATAATAATTTATATCAGTAGATAATAAATCTTCTAAAGTTCCTACCGAAGTTTCAACGCCATAAATACCAGCATGAGTTAATTTGTCTTTATACCCAGTGGTTCCTCTTAACTGTACATAGTAATCTCTAGGTATTGAAACTAACAACACCTGTTTAGTTTTAGGATTAATAGTAACTACCATATTAACATCACTTCTTGAGACAGTTGCAATACTACCATAAGAATCAATCCCACTGATATAAATAGTAAAAGTTTCCTTAGTTACATCGGTTTCTTTATTAATTTCTATTTGTGTTTTAATTTTTATTGTATCGATAGTGCGAAATAACCCTTCATAATCTTCATGTTCTTCATAGATAATAGCCATTGATGATTCTTCAATTAAAACCGAGTCAATTTTTTTATCTACTAAATCAGTAAGCATTTTGATGATATCATCATATTTAATATTTTCAACAGATGTTTTATCATTTAGTTTACTTAAGGCTTGATCAATATTAGATAACTCATTTGAAGTATAACCAACATTAGATAAATCATCTAACGAAAGAAAATTACTATCTTCTAATACTAAAACTAAATAGTTTTCTTCTTTATATTTATTATCACCAAACCATTTAAAAAAACCTAAAGTAATATTTAAATAATAGAAAACAAGTACCATCAATATTATCAATAAACTACTTACAACATAACCTATGGCTTTTCTTTTTTTGTTTTTGTTTCTTTCTGTTTTAAAAATCAATAAAAAGAATAAAGTTGCCGTCCATAAAATCAGTAAGCAAATAAGTAAAATCATATATTTAAAAGGTATAATGTTTGCATAGAACAAAAAACCAATAAAAAATATCATTAACAAAATCATAATTCCAAAGAAAATTTTATTAAAATTAATTTTTTTCATAGCTTTCACCACTTTATAATTATACCACATTTTTAAAATTTTTTCGTGTTATATTAAAATTTTGACAATATATGGACAAAAATTAATTTTTTATATACCTATCACATCGATTACCCCAACTATCAATTAATTCATCATCTTTATATATTCTTAATATCTCACAGTTATTACTACATCCTTTACACTCAAAAGCTTTAGTTAAAAATTTCGTATTTTTAATATTCAAATCATAAGTTTTATTAATTTGATTTTTTTTAGCTAAAATAGCTATTCCTAATGCACCCATTATATGACTATTTTTATCAACTATAATTTCAGTACCTAAAATTTCTTTAAAATACTTTAAGACACCGATATTTTTTGAAACACCACCCTGAAAAATAATCGGTTCTTGAATTTTTTTTCCCTTACCAACATTGTTTAAATAATTTAAAACAATACTTTTGCAAAGCCCTGCAACTATATCTTCTTTCTTATATCCAACTTGCGCCTTATGAATTAAATCAGATTCAGCAAATACAGTACAGCGAGCAGCGATTTTAACAGGATTGGTGCTTTTTAAAGCCAAAGTTCCAAAATCTTCAATAGCAATATTTAATCTTTTAGCTTGACTAGATAAAAAAGCTCCCGTTCCAGCAGCACATAACGTATTCATCGCATAATCAGAAATAATCCCATTATTAATCAATATTATTTTGGAATCTTGCCCACCAATTTCTAAAATTGTTCGAACATCAGGATATAAAGACATAGTACCTACTGCGTGAGCCATAATTTCATTTTTAATAACATTAGCATTTAATAATAAACCAATTAATTTTCTAGCACTACCAGTTGTCCCAACTCCTTTAACAACATATTTACAATTGAGATTTTTCTTTAAAAGCTCGATTAATTCTTTAGTAGCCGATACTGGATCTCCTTCTGTCCATATATAAGCTGACGTTATTATACAATTATTTTCATCAATAATGACTCCCTTAGTTGATATACTTCCAATATCAATACCTAAATAACAATTCATTGTGTTTTCCTCATTTCTATCATATCATAAAAGGCCTCTATTCTTGTTTTAAAGCCTACTTCACTTGTGTTAGCATCAAAACTAAAATGAATTAATGGAACATTATAATCACTAGCAATTTTGTCAATTATCGGCATTATACCAATCTCTGGTGTACAAAAACTAGATTTAATATGAATAATTCCATCATATTTCTTCAAACATAAATATTTAGCCCAATAGATATTACTAGATGCATCAGCACTCATTTTATAATGCATATAATCTTTAGTTTTACGTAAGGCTCGTTTACGAATTTTTCGACTATTTAATAATAGATAATCAACATTAGTAAATCTTTTAATTTCAATATTAAAACTAGCTAATTCTCTTTCTAAATTATAATTACTAAAAGGTTCCATTACAGTATACAACTCCCCAATAATTCCAACTTTTAAACTACTTTTTGGTTTATCGGTAGCTAATGATTTAAATTTTCTAAAATATTTTCGATATAATAAATATAATTCGACTGGGGTTTTTACGTCGCCAAACTTTTTTAACATTTCTTGCTGCAAATTTATAAAACTATTTTTTTCTATCTCAAATCCGATATTTTTTCTAATATAGTCATCAATTTTATCCATATATTTAACCATTTTAATTGTTATATACAAATAATATAAACTTTTAAAAAGAGACAATTTTTTATCAATTCGTTTAAGTGATTTATATATTCTTTTAAAATCAGTTTTGCCAGCTCTAATTAAATTTATTAATATAAATTTATATCCTAAATCTTTTAAAATTTTTTCTTGGAGTTCACTATAATATCCATAACGACATCCGCCACCTAATTGAACTAAAATATCAGTTTTATTTTCTAATGCTTCAATCATTGTACCCAATGTATATTTAAATGGTGTACATACAAATTCCGGACTATATTTATTTCCTAATTCAATAGTTTTATTAGTAATAAAAGGAGCTATCATAATATCAGCATCTAAAATATTGGTAAATAAATACTTAGCGGGAACATAGTAATTACCAATGTGTGGAAACGATATTCTAACTTTGGTCAACTATATCAATAAAACTTTCGATTCTAGTTTCAATTCCCGCTATTGCATCTAAATCATCAATAATTAAATTTAAATATGGTTTATCAATCTTACGAATAACCAATTCATTTACTAAACTATCCAAGCCACATGGAAAAGAACTTAAAAATAAAATGCCATCAATCTTTTCTTGACATAAAACAATCGAACCAATATTTTCTTTACTATATTTCCAATATAAATCTTTTGATAAATAAATAGATAAGTCACCTGTACTTTCAAACAAATCACTATATATAACTTCACAATCAAATTTTTCTAAACTATCAATAATAATCTTCCCAATATATTCATCATGGATATTGTAAGAATGTGAAACAACTAATATCTTTTTTTTGCTACTTTCTAATTTATTTGTATTTTCGATAATTTTTCTTTTTAATTCTTTTTTTTGCATAATACAAGCATTTTTATAAGCCTGTTTAACTAATTTTTTCTCAAATCCTAAAGCTTTTCCCATTTTTATAAAACCAGCCAGTTCTTTTTTATGTTTACGGTAATTTATTTCATAAGTTAATATTTTCACATCAAAAGTATTAGCAACTAAATCATATAAACAGTTAAAATTCGCACACATTTGATCTTCTAATCCATAATTATCTATTTTAGGTATCAATATATAATCACATTTATCTTGTAATTTTGCAACGTGTCCCAAAAATATTTTTAAAGAGAGACACATTTCGCTAGAAGCATATAGATTTCCTTGATCAATTATGTCTTTGTCAGTATCAAATGTTATAATATCAACATCTAATTGTTCAAAAAAATAACGCCATTTATCATATAGATAATAATAATATAGCGCCTTTGGTATTCCTATTTTCATCTAATCACCTAAATAAATATATGATGATTTATCAATCATATGACATTTTGAAAATATTATGATATAATTTATAAAGGTGATTTTATATGCAATTTAGGGAATTAAGCGAACAAGAATTCATTGATTTTACAAATAATTTCCCATTAAAATCAATTTATCAAACTTTTGAATATGGTCTAGTAATGAACAAACAAGGTTATAAAACTTTCCTTTTAGGATTATTAAACAATAGTTCTATAGTTGCAGCAACTTTAGTCTTAGTAAAAAAAGAAGAAGGTTTTAAATATGCTTATGCTCCTAGAGGGTTCTTGTTAAACTATGAAGACTTTTATTTGCTAAGAGATTTTACAATCCAAATTAAAAATTTTCTAGGAAAAATGAATATTATTGGAATTAAAATTAACCCATTAATTATTAGAAACACTTATAATTTTGATGAACAAACAGTTTCTCATAATCCTAACTATCAACTTGTTTATGAAGCTTTGAAACAAAATGAATATTATCATTTAGGTTATAATAATTTTTTTGAGGCTTTGAAACCGAGATTTGAAGCAATTATTGATTTAAATAAACCTCTTTATCAACTGTTTAATAATATTAAAAAAAATTATCGAACTAAAATAAGAAGCGCTATTAAAAATGGCATCAGAACCTATAAGGGTACTGCTGACGATCTTGGCTATCTTTATGATTTTACTAAACATAAATATAGTAGAAATTTAGAATACTTCAAAGACTGTTATCAATTCTATGCACAAAGAAACATGATTGAATTATATTATACAAAACTAGATACCAAAATATACCTCAAATCCATTCAAGAAAAATTAAATCATTATGAAGAATATAGTAATAATTTAAATAATCATATAATAGAAAAAAAAGGTCAAAAGAAAAATCTTATCAATAAGAAAATCAATATTGACCGTTATTTAGACCAATATAAAAAAGAGTTAGTTAATGCTACTAATCTTTTAAGAAAATACCCTAATGGTATCGTTACTTCGTGCTTATTATTAATTAAACAAGATAAACAAATTACAATCTTAATGGACGGTTATGACAAAAAATATAAACGATTAAATTCTAAACATTTATTAATATGGCAACTTATTGAAATATATCAAAAAATTGGATTTCATCAATTTAATTTGGGTGGTATATCTAATATGACAGTTGACTCTAATAAATACTCAGGACTAGACGAATTTAAACTTAATTTCGGTGCTAAAATGATTGAATATGCTGGTGATTTTGAATTGGTAACTAATAAACGTAACTATAATTTATATCGCAATTATGTACCATTAAAAAACCTAATTAAAAGTAAATTAATTAAATAGTGATTTGTTTCACTATTTTTTTATAAAAGAAAAAGATAATCATCGATTATCTTTCTTATTTTTTATAAACAACTCCACTTAAAGTGCTACTAGTAATATCATCTTGATTCAGATAAGGTAATGTATTCCCATTTTCTAAAACAATATTTTTAATAACAAATGATATTTCTTGTTCAGGAATTAAATTCATTTCATTTGTAATCATTATATCAGCACCATAATCTTTAGTACCATCACTATATACATTAGACAATTTTAATTCTTCTGAAATACCACCAATAACAATTAATGGTTTAAAATTATCAATATCAATATTTTGATTAAAACGGGCAAATACTCTAACGTTATCTCCTACTTTTGCTTCGTTTATTGGTAAATCATTATTACCATTATCAACATTAATTTTATAATTTGTACTATTATGGAATGTCATGCTGACAAAAGGATTTTCAAATTTCACTTGGTCATAAACTAATTTACCATCTTTATAAAACTTAGTTATATACTCATTACCAAAACTTGAACTGTTGCCAACCCAATCTACAACATTATCAACTTTAATAGGAATTATTGAACCTTCTTCTAGTTTTGCAACTTCATTATCTATCTTTATATCAGCAACACAAACATATAAAGATTTATCATTATTAAAATTACATTTATCAAAAACTTTTGATTGTTCACCAACAAATAATGTAGGTAACTGAGCTAACTCTTTATCAAAATTAGCCTCAACTCGCAAATATTCACCATCACTTATTGATGTTCTGTAATTTACATCATCACGAGCTAAAACATATAAAGGATTGACTGTTACCAAAGTGTTATCGACAATTACTGTTCTTTTATTACTCGTAATAGTTTGATCTAAATCTCTTATATCAGTAGTTTTATTGCCTGCTAAATCTTTAACATTACTTAATATTAACGATAAAGAACCATTTTTAAAATTATCTTCTTCATTAATTTCTACTTGCCCTTGATAAATATACTTACCTTCTTCTGTCACATATTTTTCGACTAACTCTAATTTAATACTTTTATTTCCTAGATTAAGTATAGGATTTTCTAACAATTCTTCTGAAAAACGTATTCTAAATACAAACGTATCACCATTTTCTACATAATAAGTTTTTATAGAATTTTCTACTTTTGGTGTGATTCCTGTACCATCAAAATCAACTGTTGAATGAACCATACTAGCAGGATTTGTATCTAAATAAACAATATGTCCATTATCAGGCTTAGTAATATCTTTATAACTATTTCCAGCTTTATCTTGAATATTAGAAATATGCATTGTTATCTCACCATCTGTCATCGTTGTGTTTTTCACAATTTCATAGAAAGCAGAATACAAATATTCGCCATTTTCCTCTTCTCTAACAATAATATCTTTTTCATCAATTATGTATGTTTTACCATTGTTTATTAATGTAAAAGTCGGAATATTTCTTAATTCTTCTTTAAATCTAGCATAAACATTTATTTTATCACCATATGTAGCATAGTATACTCTTTGATTGTTTGAATCTCCATCAACTAAGATATTTGCAGCATCTACACCTAAAAATTCATTGTCAAAAATAAACGTTTGACTTGATCTATTTCCAGCTTTATCAATAACAATTATTTCATATTTCCCTTCGCCCATCCAATTAATATTAAAGCTTTTAAAATATTTGCCATCAGGTTGTTTGATAGATGAAGTTTTAATTTTTTCTTCATCGTTTAATTTAATATAAACTTCGAATTCATTAACATCAGAAATTTGAACACCACCATTATTTGTGTATCCATCTTCCGTAATATCAATAATACTTATAATTGAAGGATCATTATCAATTACAATTTCAGCAACTGTTTCATGACCAAATTTATCAATAGCTTTTATTATATAAGAACCATCAGTATCTATTACTTTATTAAATTTGAAATATTCATTATTACCATTTGAGACAAAATCATTTCTATCATATACTTCATTAATAGTATCACTTACAATACTTACACTTGTTAAAAATTTATCTTCGAAAGTTAAGTCAACATATTTATAATAACCATAAATATTTTGAACAGTTGAATCTAAATCTACTTCATTTCCATTATTTGCATTTCCTTTAATAATTGGGAATGTGGTATCAATAGCAAACCATATATCGTTTTTATTTCCTGATGAATCAGTAGCAGTAATATGGTAAGTTGCCTCTTCATCAAATGTAATCGTAAAGCTTGAATCATCAACATTATAAATGTTAGTGGTTTTATTGCCATTGTTTGAAATTTCCACAATAACTTCTTTTAATTGATAATCCGTAATTAAAACCTCAATAGCTTTATCATAATGCTTAGTATTATCTACACCATCAAATACTGGGTTATCTATATCAACAACTCTAAACTCTCTAGTAGCTGAAGAAATATTACCAGCTTTGTCACTGACACTGTAGGTGATTCTATAAGTACCTAAAACAGAAGTATCAATACTATCAACAATGTCCCATTTGCTACTATCTTTAGGTAAAAATTCATAACTCATAGTCACCCTATAAGTTAAATCTTTATCTAATTCATCATAAGCATAATAACCCTTTTCAATATACTCAGAATTAACTTTCATATCGTAACTTTCAGGATCGGTAATTGTTAAAATTGGTGGAACTTTATCAAGACGTTTTACTTCAAAATTAATTGTATTTTTATTTCCAACAATATCTGTTATGTCAACTGAATATTTCCCATTACTTGTAAATAATTTAGTAAAAGTTTTAGAATCTATTTTAGTCCATCCATCGATGTCTAAAATATCTTCACTAGCAACTAATGTGACTGTTACATCTTCGTTAGTTGAAGTATGACCATTATTATTAGACATGGTTACTTGAACAGTAGGTTTAGTTTTATCGACTGTAAATGTATAGCTGCCTTCATTACCAGCCTTATCTTGAAAACTTATCGTAACTTCTTGTGTGTTATAGTAGTGATTATAATATTCATTTTTATCATTTACTTTTCTCCATTCACTGTTACCAAGTAAATCACCAAAAATTTCTTCTGAAGTCTTGATAGTAACTTTTATTCTACCATCTTCTTTATCTTCGTAAACTTGAGTGATATCTATAACTTCAGGCTTTACTGTTTCGATGGTAAATTTAACTACAATATCGTTAAATGAACTATCAATTACAGTTAAAACATAATTACCATCTTCTTTGATTTCAGTACCGTTAATATAATTATTTGCTTCAGCACCATCTTTACTTAAAGTGGCAGTAAAACTTGAATTATCAGTAACTGTTAAAATTACAGGTCCTTTTGTGTATTCGCCATCAGTAACACCAACTATACTAGGTATAGAAATATCATTTAATTTATTTAACACATTACTATAACGAATAGTTAAATTAGTTATTTTTTCAACATTAATTTGAACATTAGTTAAATCCTGTACTAATTCATTTAAAGTTGTTGTAGTTGCTGTAGTTTCTTCACTGTTTCTTACATCATCTAACTCAACTTTAGTAGTTGTAGCATTAGTTTTATTTTCTAAATTTGTCAATAAAGTTTCAAAATCAATAATATTTTGAACTGTTGTTATTCTGTCAACTAATTCTTCTGTGTTTCCATCAACTACATCTTCGATTGCATCTTTGGCAGCATCAACATCACCTTGAGTTAATGATGCTTCTGCTTTTAAAACGGCTTGTTGTGCTAGTGCTAAATAATCGATAGTAGGTCCATTTGAATCATTACCACCCACAACAGGTATGGTAATATCATCAGTTTCATCTTCATCACCGGATTGACTTCCACCTGGTTGTTCAGTTGGTGGTGTATCGTTATTTTGTCCTTCATCCAAAGTTCTAGGACTACTAGCAAACGAATAAACCATTGTGCCTAAAAGTAAGAACAAAACTGCAATAATAATAATTTTTTTCTTATTCATATACTTACCCTCCCTATAATATGAATATTCCATTAGACAATAAAATTGCTAAATGTAATTATATAATACCAAAATATAGAAAAAATGCAATAATTTTACACCTATTTTTTTAATTTTAATGATTTTATTCGACAAAAATTAAAAATTTATTAAAAAAATAGGCATTTTAAGTAAAAAAACAGCAATTTTAATCACCAAACATAATTCTAAACATTTTTTTCAAATTTTCTTTTTTATCATGATTCATCGAAATGAAATTTAAATGTAATTGATATCCACTATCTAATGAAAACAACAATTCAGCTTTGCCAGGTTTAAAATTGATCGCCCCACTCGAAATTGATTTATACGGAATGATGTGAATTTTTTTATAGTAAATCCCTGCCACATCGCGATCAAACAAATACATTCTCTTATCAGTGAACATAATATAATCCTTACTGTTCTTATACCCCAATAATATTTTCTCATCGCCATATGAATACTCAACTACATATCCAGGTAAATCCTTAGGCATCGTCTCTTCTTTAAAATCAAAATACTTAGTTAATTCTTTAAATTTAATATAAGCCACTTATATCACTTCCCCTATCTAATCAATTTAATTCCGTTAATTGGCCATAAACGAAATATTACTTTTCCAATAATGTCTTCTTTTTTTATCAATCCAATTTCACGACTATCTAAACTGTTTTCACGATTGTCACCTAATACAAAATACATATCATCTGGTATAACTTCATATCCTAAATCCTCAAGTTTAAAATCATCCGTCTCAAAATCTCGTTCTTCTTCGACATAATTACCATTAATGTACAACTTATTATCTTTATATTCTATATGTTCGCCAGGCAAACCGATTACCCTTTTAATTAGATATTTAGTGTCTTCATAATTAAACGATACAACATCAAATCTTTTTACATCACTAAATTTATACTTCGCCTTGAACAACAATACAAGATCACCATTATTAAGTGTATTATTCATGCTTGAACCAACAACTTGTTGCATACTAATTATAAACATATAAACGCAAAAAACAATAATTACTAAAATAGCAATTTTAATAAAATCTTTAGTAAATTCTTTAATATTTCTTAAATCCATATATAATCACTATCAAAAGTATAACATATTCCTATCTAAAAGTAAATTTAACCTGTCAAACAATAGTAAACAAAAACTACTAACAAAAGTTAGTAGTTTATAAATTATTTAATAATTTCTGAAACGTTACCTGCACCAACAGTATGGCCACCTTCACGAATAGAGAATTTAGTTCCGTTTTCGATAGCTATTGGAGCAATTAATTCAACAGTAATTTCAACATTATCACCAGGCATAACCATTTCAGTTCCTTGTGGTAATTCAATTACACCAGTTACATCAGTTGTTCTAAAATAGAATTGTGGACGATAATTTGTAAAGAATGGTTTATGACGTCCTCCTTCTTCTTTAGTTAAGATATAAACTTGTGCTTTAAATTTAGTATGAGGAGTAACAGTACCAGGTTTAGCTAATACTTGACCTCTTTCAACTTCATCACGAGCAATACCACGTAATAATACACCAGCATTATCTCCTGCTTCAGCATAATCTAACTGTTTTCTAAACATTTCAATTCCTGTAACAACAGTTTTCTTAGTAGGTTTTAATCCAACAATTTCAACTTCATCATTAAGTTTTAATTGTCCTCTTTCAACACGTCCTGTAACAACAGTACCACGACCAGTGATTGTAAACACGTCTTCAATAGGCATTAAAAATGGTTTTTCAGTGTCACGTTGTGGTGTTTCAATCCATGTATCGACAGCATCCATAAGTTCTTGAATTTTTTCTTGATATGCTGGGTCTCCTTCTAATGCTTTTAATGCTGAGCCACGAATAACAGGTGTGTTATCCCCATCGAAACCATATTCATTTAATAATTCACGAATTTCCATTTCAACTAAGTCTAACAATTCAGCATCATCAACCATATCACATTTGTTCATGAATACTACCATACGAGGTACACCAACTTGACGTGATAATAAGATGTGTTCACGAGTTTGAGCCATAGGTCCATCTGTAGCAGCAATAACTAAGATAGCACCATCCATTTGGGCAGCACCTGTAATCATGTTTTTAACATAATCAGCATGTCCTGGGCAGTCAACATGTGCATAATGTCTTTTATCAGTTTGATATTCAACGTGTGCGGTATTAATCGTAATACCTCTTTCTCTTTCTTCTGGAGCTTTATCGATATTTGCATAATCAACAAAGTCAGCTTGACCTTTACCAGCTAAATATTTAGTAATTGCAGCTGTTAAAGTAGTTTTACCATGATCTACGTGTCCAATTGTACCAATATTAACATGTGGTTTTGAACGATCAAATTTTTGTTTTGCCATATAAATTTTTCCTCCTTAATTATTTCATATTACATTTTATACCAATTAATATAAAAATTCAAGTATTTTATATTAATTTGTACCATTTTTTTTGATAATATCTTCTGCAATATTTCTTGGAACCTCTTCATAATGATCAAAAGTCATCGTAAATGTTCCTCTTCCTTGTGTGTTACTTCTTAAGCTAGTTGCATAGCCAAACATTTCAGCAAGCGGTACCATCGCCTCGATTGCTAAAGCATTACCACGTGATTCTTGACCTAATGGTCGACCACGACGAGAAGTAAGTTCACCCATAACTGCTCCTAAATATTCATCTGGCACAACTACCTGAACTTTCATAATTGGTTCAAGTAAAATTGGTTTACACTTATTTCTCGCTTCTTTTAATGCCATTGAAGCAGCTATTTTATAAGCCATTTCTGATGAGTCAACATCGTGATAAGATCCATCGAACAATGTCGCTTTAACATCAATCATTGGATAACCGGCTAAAATACCAGTTTTCATAGCATCCTGTAGTCCTTTATCAGTAACAGGAATATATTCTCTTGGAACAACTCCACCAACAATAGCGTCGACAAATTCGTATCCTTTGTCTGGATTTGGTTCGAATTTTATCCATACATGTCCATATTGTCCACGACCACCAGATTGCTTAATATATTTACCTTCACAATCGCCAACTTGTGTTAATGTTTCACGATAAGATACTTGTGGTTTACCAATATTAGCTTCCACTCCAAACTCTCTTCTCATTCGATCAACGATAATATCTAAGTGTAGTTCCCCCATACCAGCAATGATAGTTTGACCAGTTTCATGGTTGGTACTAGCTCTAAAAGTTGGATCTTCTTCAGCTAATTTTTGTAAAGCAATTCCCATTTTGTCTTGATCAGCTTTTGATTTTGGTTCAACAGCCAATTCAATAACTGGTTCTGGGAAAACCATAGATTCTAGAATGCAAGGTTTTTTTTCATCACATAAAGTATCTCCAGTTGTTGTGTCTTTTAAGCCAACTGCAGCAGCAATATCTCCAGCAAATACTTCAGATATCTCTGTTCTATTATTTGCATGCATTTGTAGAATACGACCAATTCTTTCTTTTTTATCTTTAGTAGCATTTAATACATAAGAACCACTTGATAAATGTCCTGAGTATACTCTAAAAAATGTTAATTTACCGACAAATGGATCAGTCATTACTTTAAATGCTAAAGCAGAAAATGGTTCTGAATCTGATGGATGTCTTTCAATTTCATTTCCGTTTAGATCGACTCCTTTGATTGCTTCGATATCAACTGGACTTGGTAAATAATCAATAACAGCATCAAGCAATAACTTAACACCCATATTACCTAAAGCAGTTCCACATAATACAGGGAAAAATTCAACTGCTAAAGTCCCTTTTCTTATTGCCTTTTTAATTAAATCGACAGAAATTTCTTCGCCTTCTAAATATTTACTCATTAATTCATCATCGAATTCTGCTACTGCTTCAATCAATTCATTTCTTTTTTCTTCAACTAAATCAACCATATCAGTAGGAATTTCAATAACCTTTGGTTCTTCTTTTTGTTCTCCATCGTATTGATAAGCAGTCTTAGTAATCAAATCGATTATTCCGTTAAATTCACTTTCTGCACCGATAGGCCATTCAATAGGTTTTGCATTTACCCCTAATCTTGAATCGATAGTAGATAAACTATACTCAAAATTAGCACCCATTTTATCCATTTTATTACAGAAAATCATTCTTGGTACTTTAAATTCTGTCGCTTGACGCCATACTGTTTCAGTTTGTGGTTCAACACCGGCTTGAGCGTCAAGTAGTGCTACTGCACCATCTAATACACGAAGTGAGCGTGACACTTCAACCGTAAAATCAACATGCCCTGGAGTATCAATAATATTAAATCGATAATTTTTCCAAAAAGCAGTTGTTGCAGCTGAAGTAATCGTAATACCTCTTTCCTGTTCTTGTTCCATCCAATCCATTTGCGATTCGCCATCGTGAGTTTCACCAATTTTATGAATCTTACCAGTATGGAATAGCACACGTTCAGTACATGTTGTTTTTCCTGCATCGATATGGGCCATGATACCAAAATTACGTGTTTTTTCTAAACTATATTCACGAGCCATATATTAAATCCTTTCTACCATCTATAATGAGCAAATGCTTTATTAGCTTCTGCCATTCTATGTGTGTCTTCACGTTTTTTAACTGCTGCACCAACACCATTTGATGCATCAATAATTTCATTAGCTAGATTTTCAGCCATTGAATGACCGCCTCTTAATCTAGCATATTGTACTAACCATCTTAATCCTAAAGCTTGACTTCTATCTGGTCTTACTTCAACTGGAACTTGATAGTTAGCTCCACCAACACGACGTGATTTAACTTCTAACGCTGGTTGAATATTTTCCAAAGCTTTGTTTAAAACGTCCATCGGTTCTTGTTTTGTTTTTTCTTTTATCATTTCAAAAGAGTCATATAGAATTGTTTGAGCAATTCCTTTTTTACCATCGATCATTAAACGATTAATTAGTTTTGTTACTAATTTTGAATTGTATATCGGATCTGGTAATACATCTCTTTTAATTGCACGTCTTTTACGCATAACTATCTCCTTTCTTATTTTTTAGGTTTTTTACTACCATATTTACTACGTCCTTGACGACGCTTTTCAATTCCAGCCGTATCCATTGTACCACGAATAATGTGATATCTGACACCGATTAAATCTTTAACACGACCACCACGAATTAAAACGACTGAGTGTTCTTGTAAATTATGTCCTTCCCCAGGAATGTAAGCTGTAACTTCCATACCATTAGATAATCTTACACGAGCATATTTACGTAACGCAGAGTTTGGCTTTTTAGGTGCCATTGTTCCAACACGAGTACAAACACCACGTTTTTGAGGTGAATTTTGATTTGTATGAACTTTATCTTTACTGTTATATCCAATTCCTAAAACTGGCGATTTTCTCTTACGTGTTTTGTCTTTACGATTTTTTCTGATTAATTGATTAATTGTAGGCATTGTTTCCTCCTTTCATTACACACTTCCAGGTGTTTCATTTCTGTTATTAATTTTAGATTTGCTTAAGCAAATCCAAATCAAACGCAGTATCAGTTTACCACTTTTATTATATGTTTGTCAAGTACTAATATACACTTTTCATTAAAATAAGTTAGCTACGAAAAATATTATAAATACTGCAAAAAAATTAATAATTAATTACAATTCGACTAAACATAAAATTTTTTATATATTTTTAATTGTCTCAACGTACGAAGTTTCTATTGATGAATCATCATCTGTTGTCACCTTGTTATTAAAAACATTGTCAACAAGAATAGCAACAATAACAAGTGCAATCAATAATACTAAAATACCGGCAAGCATAGCTTGTAATCCCCACCCATGATTATTTAATTTAAATTTGTCTATCAAAAAATATCCCTTTCCTTTAATTCTTCATTAAAGCGATACAACTTAGCGGGTCTACCCATATATCCTTCATTAACATCACCAGTATAAACAACATATTCCAAATTAATTAATTTTTTGCGAAAATTACGACGATCGATTTTAATATTTAAAATCTGCTCATAAACTTTTTGCAACTCAGGCAAAGTAAAATCGCTTGGAAAAAGAATTCGCAAAATATTACTATTAGTTATTCGTTTTCTTAAATACTCAATTAACTTTGTAATGATTTGATCATGATCATACGCTGTTTTTGGAATCGAATTAATATCGAACCATTCTAATTCTATTCCCTCTCGATCCTGTTTTTTTAAAACTAAAGTAATATTATCAATAAGACCAATATAGGAAACGGCTAACACTCTAGAATCTTGATATCTATTAACCTGACTAAAAGTATAACATTGTTCAATATACATAGATGGGAATCCTAACTTATCATTTATAATGTCATTAACATTATCTTCTAAAGTTTCAGTAACATTAAGAATTGACCCAGGCAAAATCCAATGACCTTTATATGGATCACTTTTTTTACGCATTAATAAAATTTTTATTTTTCCTTTGTTGACAGTAAAAATACCAATTACAGTTTCCAGCATTAAACTATTTTCATTTTTAAAATCATTCATAAAAACTCCTCTTTGTGTTTTTTTTACACCCATTATTTTAATACAAAAAAACATCCTTGTCAAACTTTTCAATAAAAAAAATCAATTATATCTCATCATATTTATAACTTTTTAAAAAATTATAAACATGATATCATAATTGAAAATTTTTAATTATCTAAATAATCTTTTAATTTCCTTGATCTTGAAGGATGTCTTAGTTTTCTTAAAGCTTTTGCTTCAATTTGCCTAATTCTTTCGCGAGTCACGCCAAACATTTGTCCGACTTCTTCTAAAGTTCTTGCCTTACCGTCTTCAAGCCCAAATCTTAACCTAATGACTTTTTCTTCTCGTTCAGTTAAAGTTAATAAGATATCACTTATTTCATCTTTTAACATTTCATTTGTTGCATATTCTTCAGGACTCATATTATGCTCATCTTTAATAAAATCACCTAAATGTGAATCGTCTTCTTCACCAATCGGTGTTTCCAAACTAACTGGTTCTTGACTAATTTTATATATTTCTCTTATTTTATCGATAGATGTATTCATTTTTTTAGCCAATTCTTCTTCGGTTGGCTCTCTATTTAATTCAAGTGTCAATTGTCTTTGAATTCTAGCTAATTTGTTAATTGTTTCAACCATATGAACAGGTACTCTAATCGTTCTAGCTTGGTCAGCGATTGCTCTTGTAATTGCTTGTCTAATCCACCAAGTAGCATAAGTTGAAAACTTATAGCCTTTAGTTACATCAAATTTTTCAACAGCTTTCATCAAACCGATATTTCCTTCTTGAATCAAATCCAAGAACAACATACCACGACCGACATATCTTTTGGCGATACTGACAACCAAACGCAAATTGGCCTCAGCTAAAGTTGTTTTCGCTTGTTCATCGCCTTCCAAAATGCGATCAGCTAAATCTAACTCTTCATCAGTAGTTAATAATTTAATTTGTCCAATTTCTTTTAAATACATCCTTACTGGATCATTAATGTTTAGATCTTTAGTTAATGTGTTATCGTCTAACAGCATTTTATCATTAATATTTTCAGGACTTTCAGCTTCTTCTTCAGAAACAACAGGAATATTATTTTCATTAAAAATGTTATATAAATCATCTAATGAATCAGCATCTAAATCTAATCCTTTTAAAGTAGCAGCTAACTCTTCATAAGTAATGTACCCTTGTTTTTTTCCTAATTTAACTAGTTCATCTTTTCTTTCTTCAAAAGATTTTATTTCATTATACATTTTTTTCTCCCCTAACTTTTAATTCGATAATTCTTTGTCCAATTTCGGCTTTTTTTAATTCGTCAATCTCCTCTCGTTGTAATTTTTCCAAACGATTCATTTCATCATCGATGTTTTTTTCTTCAATAGCATTAATATAATCCACAATTAAGTCATTGGTGAATTCTTCTTTTAAATCTAAAGATTCTACTTCTCCCAACACTTTGATCATTGAATCATCTAAATCCGAGATAAAATCAGCTTCATTAATATACCCATTAGTTTTATAAAAGTAACTTATTTCATGAGCTAATAATCGATATTCTTTAGTCGGAAAATAAACAGTACGATTATCAAACATCTTAATTACTTCACCACTTCTTAACATATAATATAATAATCCTAATTCAGCTATTTTATATTTATTCATTTTAATGATTGCCTTAGGTTTAATACTTTTTTTTACTTCTTTTTCACCTAATTTGTCTTTTAAAAATTCAATATCTAAATCTGTTTCTTGGCTCAATTTTTTTAATGTAATTTCTTTTAATATCTCATCAGAAATATTGTTTAACTGTTCGATAACTTGACTAGCATATTTTGCTTTATCAACAGTTTGAGTCATATCTTTATCATTTTTTAAATAACTTAATTTAAAATCCATAATACTCATTGGATTATTTATTTTATCTAGGAATTTTTCTTTACCATGTTTTAAAATATAATCATCAGGATCAAGGTTATCTTCCAAACGAACAACTTTAGGAATCACTCCTAAATTTATCAATAGTTCACTGCAAGCAAAAGTTGCCTTAGCACCAGCTTGGTCACCATCGAAACAAATGATAACATTATTAGCTAATCTTTTAATTAAATTAGCATGTTCTTTAGTAAAAGCTGTTCCTAGTGTAGCAATAACGTTTTTAACACCAACACTATAAGCTCTTATAACATCCATGAATCCTTCCATTATAATAACGGTATTTTTAATTCGACATTCATTTTTAGCTTTAGAATAATTATATAAATATTCACCTTTTTTAAATAAAATATGTTCCTTACTGTTAATATATTTAGGTGCATCACTTTGATAAAAAATTCGACCACTATAACCAATTACTTTTCCATTAAGGTCGTGAAGTGGAAACATAATTCGATCATAAAAGAAATCATGAAATCCTCTTTCATCTTTAACAACTAATCCACTATCGATCAAATCTTTTTCTTTAAATTCTTTTTTTGCTAATAAATTAGATAAAGCTTTATTATTTTTGATAGCTAGTCCAATTTCGAATTCTTTAATTAATTCATCGGTTATTTTTCGTCTATATAAATATTCTTTCGCAGTTTGACCAAATCTTGTATTGATATTGTTTAAATAAAACTTTTGTCCGATTTCATAAATATTATAAATATCATGATTGATAAGTGGTTTATTGGTTGTTTTATATGAAAAGTCAATTCCTGCAATATCAGCAACTATTTTAACGGCTTCTAAAAATGAAACATGTTCATATTCCTTGACAAATGTAAAAACATTACCTGCAGTGTGACAAGAAAAGCAAGAAAAAATTTGTTTGTCAGGCGAAACACTTAAGGAAGGATCGCTATCCTCATGGAAAGGGCAAACACCAAAGTAATTTTTTCCTTTTTTAGTTAAAGCAATATAGCGTGACACAATATCGACTATATTGACACTATTTCTAATCTCATTAATTTTTTCAGCCGTTATCGCATTCATATACTTCTCCCCTAACTATTAGTATACGAAAAAAAAGTATTATTTCCTTTTTTTACTTACATATTTTGACCATTTTTATTCATATTATTAAAAAAGAGGTGTTTTATGAATTTAAAAACTATTAAGGTTGTTGGAGTTTTAGGTATATTCCTATTATGCTTCCTATTTCATTTTTTATATGAATGGTTACCTAATTCTTTATTTAGTATCTTTTTTCCTGTAAATGAAAGTATTTGGGAACATATGAAATTGATTTATAGTTCTTTTGTTGTTTATGGAATTATCGATTATATTTTATTAAGTAAAAATAAAATTCAATTTAATAATTTTCTATTACAGTTATTTATTATACCTATAATAGCGATTATTTTATATTTAATTATTTTCATCCCAATTTATAATAATTTTGGCGAAAATATGATTATTGCAATCGGACTATTATTTTTAGTCATTGTTGTTGAACAGTTGTTAAGTTATTATCTACTGCAATATCGAAATATAAAACATCAAAACATAATTGGAATAATTGGTATTATTTTAGTTTATATTATTTTTGGTTACTTAACTTATAAACCACTTGAAAACTATATATTCTTTGATACTACTGAAAATAAATATGGTATTAACATTTATACTGATTAAAACATTATGATTGCTTCATAATGTTTTTTAGTTTTATTTTAATTCTTTGAATAGCATTGTCAATCGCTTTAACATCTTTTTCTAAAATATCAGCGATCTCTTTATAATTAAAGTCGTTTTTTTTGAGTTCAAAAACTTGTTTTTCAAAATCGGTTAATTGTTGTTCTAGTTTTAAAATTATATTCTGCTGATAATCGTATTCTTCAACCATTGATTCAGGATTGTTTTTATTATCAGCTAAAAAAGGATCAATATAATTTTCTTCATCATCTTCTATCGAAAGTGACTCATTTAAAATTTTGTTTTTATAAGCTCTAGTGTTGCGTACTAAACTATATATTCTTCTTTCAATACACAGTTTAGCATATGTACTAAAATTAGCTTCTTTATCTTCTCGAAATGAATTAATAGCATCATTTAATCCTAACATGCCTTCTTGAATTAAGTCATTTAAATCAACTCCACCATGACAATAACTTAGCATTTTTTTAGCAATACTAATTGTTAAAGGTCGATACTTATAAATTAATATTTCGTTGGCTTCTTCATTACAACTATGTATATAATCTAATAACTCATAATCATTATACTCTTTATAATTCATGATTCCTCCTTATTTCAAACAAAACAATTCCAGCTGCAACTGAGGCATTTAAACTATTAACTGTTCCATACATTGGAATACTGGCAACGAAATCGCATGATTCTTTAACCAATTTACTTATGCCTTTTCCTTCATTACCTATAATAATAGCTATTTTTCCATTATAATCAATTTTTTTATAATCAGTTCCATTCATATCTGTACCAATTATCCAAAATCCTTGTTTTTTTAAATATTGAATTGTTTGAACTAAATTAGTTACTTGATACAAATTAACACGATCCAAACAACCAGCACTTGTTTTCATAACGGTACTATTAATTTGAACACTACGATCCTTTGGTATAATAATATCTTTTATTCCTGCAGCTTCACAGGTTCTAATAATAGCACCTAAATTGTGCGGATCTTCTAAATGGTCTAATATTACAACTTTATCACCAGCTAGATCATCAATATTTTTATATTTGTAATCTGCAATTTTTAAAACAATTCCTTGATGAACTCCTCCTGCAATTTTATCTAATTTATTTTTATCAACATATATAATTGGAGCTTTTATTTTATTTAACAAAGATTTATCTTTGAAGCTATGTGTAACATAAACTTTTTCAATTTTATTTTGCATTTCTTTAGCAACGTTTTTGCCATATACGTACATTATTTTACCTCCAAACAGAAATCAATTATTTCATCAATCCTTTTAATATTATTATTTATATACAAATAT
>CALVKK010000002.1 GCA_944332645.1 uncultured Bacilli bacterium | reverse complement strand
AGGGGGTTAAATTAATTGAAAGTTTAGGTTTAAAAAGAGTTGTTTTAGCGCGTGAAACACCAATCGAATTAATAAAAAAAATAAAGAGAAACTCAACTATTGAATTAGAAGTATTTACTCATGGTGCGCTATGTATTAGTTATTCAGGACAGTGTTTGTTTAGTAGCTTTATTGGTAATCGAAGTGGTAATCGAGGAAGTTGTGCTGGAAGTTGCCGGCAAAAATATAATCTGGTAGTTGATAATAAAAAAGTAAATTCTGAACAATATTTATTAAGTACTAAAGATTTATGTACTCTAGAAAAAATTGGCGATTTAATTAATCTTGGCGTTGATAGTTTAAAAATCGAAGGACGAATGAAATCGCCTAGTTATGTCTATTTGGTTACTAAATTATATCGCGAAGCGATCGATTCTTATTGTTTAAACAGTCAAGTTAAAATTAATTTAGATGAATTAGACGATTTAAAGAAAATATTTAACCGCCAATATACTAAAGGATTCTTATTTAATGACAATGACGTTGTCAATTCATACCGCCCTAATCATTTGGGAGTAGAAATAGGAAAGGTAATAAAATCGCAAAATAATTATGTTGATATTCTCCTTACAGCAGATTTAAATATCAACGATGGAATTAGATTTATTGACGACGACATTGGTTTTATTGTAACTTCATTATTTAAAAACAAAAAAAGAATTGACCATGCTAAAAAAGGCGATGTTATCTCGATTTATTGTAAAGATAAAATCAGTAATACTAAAGTGGTTAAAACGACTGATTATTTATTGAATAAGAGAATTGATGAGATTTTAAAAAATAAAAAGAAAATTGCTATCGAAGGAAATTTAGAAGTCTACTTAAATAAACCAATTACATTAAAGATAACTGATGGTAATAATGTTGTCGTTGTCGAGGGTAACAAAATTGCAAAATCAATTACCAGTCCGATTAGTCACGATCGAATTAAAGAGCAACTAAATAAACTGGGAAACACCATTTATCAATTTGCTAAATTAGATATTAAAGGTGACCTTGATATTTTTATTTCTATCAAAGAATTAAATGAGTTAAGAAATAAGGCAACTGATTTGTTAAACGAAAAAAGGTTATATCAGTATCGATATTTAAAAAAAGCATATGCTATTGAACTACCTGATTTTAAGAAAGAAAAGAATTATAATATTTTAGTTTCGAGTGTCGAACAATATAATAAAATAAAAGCAAATGATTATAAATATATTTATATGGATTATGATTTATACGATAAAATAATCGACGAACGAAAAGTGTTAAAATTAAGTCGAGTTTTAGAGCATCATCAAAACTATTCCCAAAAATTATTAGTTGGCGAAATGGGTAGTTTATTTTATCAAGATGTATTATCTGACTTCTCTTTTAATGTAACTAATTCTTATGCTGTCGCTTTTTTACACAGTTTAAATGTTACACAAGTGACTTTATCTTATGAATTAACAGATACTCAAATTAAAGATTTAATCGACTCTTATCATCGTCGTTATCAAAAACATCCTAATTTAGAGTTAGTAGTTTATGGATATTTAGAAGCGATGATTTCTAAGTACGATATTAGTCGAAATTATAAAGGTAATAAGTTTTTTTTAGAAGATCGTTTTAAAAATAAATATCCAATTATAATTAAAGAAGGTTTGATGTATGTTTATAATTATAAGAAAAGACAGTACAATGATCTTGAGCGTTTCTTTAATTTAGGTATTAATAATTTACGTTACAATTTAGAAATATAACATATAATGTTTTAGAATGTTGAAAAAGTCTTCAACATTCTTTTTTAGCAAATATAGAATAATGATATATATTAACAAAAAATTTAAAAAAAATAATAAAAAAGCCTTGATTTTCATATATTTTTACTGTATAATTTTGAATGTGTGACTGCGAGGATGTGCAAGGTTGTCGATACGCCAGGTTAAGTTGAAACGTAAAAACAGGGTTAATCGGGTTATTTGCACGGAGTATGTCTATACGTGATATAGGCGAAGGGAGGATATTATGTCTAAAGAAAAAGTTCGTATTCGGTTGAAAGCATTTGAACACAAGTCACTAGATAAAGCTTGTATGAAAATTGTAGAAACAGTAAAAAGAACTGGTGGCGAAGTTAAAGGACCAATTCCGCTACCAACAGAAATCGAAAAAATAACAATTTTGCGAGCTGTTCATAAATATAAAGATAGCCGTGAACAGTTTGAAAAAAGAACACACAAAAGACTAATTGATATCAAAAACCCAACTAAGGAAACTATTGAGGCATTAACTCATTTAGATATTCCAAGTGGTGTTGATATTCAAATTAAAATGTAGGAGGAGAAATCATGAAAGTAAAAGGAATCTTAGGTCGTAAAATTGGAATGACGCAAGTATTTACAAATTCTGGTAAATTGATTCCCGTAACAGTAGTATCTGTTGAGCCTAATGTTATTACTCAAATTAAAACAAAAGAAACAGATGGTTATGAGGCTATTCAATTAGGATTTGGTACAAAACGTGAAAAGTTAGCGACAAAGGCTTCAGTTGGACATACCAACAAGGCAAAGACTACACCTAAGCGCTTCTTTAAAGAAATTAAAGGTGTAGATATCAACGATTATTCTATCGGTCAAGAAATAAAGGTCGATATTTTTGAGGCAGGGGAAATCGTCGATGTAACAGGGACTACTAAAGGTAAAGGGTTCCAAGGTGTTATTAAAAGACACAATCAATCAAGAGGACCTATGGGACATGGGTCACATTATCATAGAAAACCAGGTTCAATGGGTACAATGCGACCAATGCGTGTATTCAAAGGTAAAAAATTGCCAGGTCACATGGGAACACTTACTGTTACCATTCAAAACTTAGAAATAATCGCTGTCGATTTAGAAAATAATTGTTTATTAGTTAAAGGAAACGTTCCTGGTGCAAAAAACAGTTTAGTTATCATCAAATCTGCAGTAAAAGGTAATGGTAAAATCAACAAACCAGAAGAATTAACTTCATATGAAATTATAGAAAATGTTCCAAATGAAAAAGACTTAGAACCTGCCGAAGAAAACGCTTTAGAAAATGCTGAAGCAAGCGAAAGCGAGGAGGCATAATATGAAAAACATTCAAATTTTAAACACTAACGGAGAAAAAGTTAGTGATATAAATTTAAACAAAGAAATTTGGGATATCGAACCAAATGATGCTGTTTTATATGATGCATTAAGATTGGCTCGAAATAATTCACGCCAAGGTACTGTTGATACAAAAACGAGAAGTGAAGTATCAGGTGGTGGAAGAAAGCCATGGAGACAAAAAGGAACTGGTCGAGCAAGACAAGGATCAACCAGAGCGCCACATTGGCCAGGTGGTGGCGTTGTTTTTGGACCACATCCAAGAAGTTATTCTATCAAAATGAATAGAAAAGAACGTCGTTTGGCTTTAAAATCAGCTTTAGCTTATAAAGCAATCGAAAGTAAACTAATCGTTGTTGATAAGCTAGAAGTTTCAAACAAAACAAAGGACATGAAGAAAATTTTAGAAAATTTAAAAGCAAATAAAAAAGTTTTAATCGTTGTCGATGAGTTAAATGATAATTTAATTCTAAGTAGCCGTAATCTTAATAATGTATTGTTACTTAGTGTTGATGAAATCAATACTTTTGATGTTGTTTATGCTGATACAATGATTATTACTGAAAATGCGGTTAAACAATTAGAGGAGGTGCTTGTTTAATGAACTATAGAGATATTATTAAAGGCCCAATCATGACTGAAAAATCATCTGATTTGGCTCAAAACAAAAACACTATCACATTTAGCGTTGATATTAAAGCTAATAAAGTACAAATTAAACAAGCAATCGAAAAAATTTTTGACGTTAAAGTTGAAAGTGTAAATACAGTAACTGTAAAACCAAGAAAAAAAAGAGTTGGTAAATACAGTGGATACACAAACAAAGTAAAGAAAGCTATCGTCAAATTAAAAGATGGAAGTTCTATTGAACTAAACTAATAAGGAGGATATTATGGCAGTTAAAACATATAAAGCAATGACTAACGGGACTCGTGGAATGTCAACTATGGTCAACGACGAAATTACAAAAACTACTCCTGAAAAATCATTGACTGTTACTTTAACTAAAAAAGGTGGACGTAATAACCAAGGTAAAATAACTGTTCGTCATCGTGGTGGTGGAGCAAAAAGAAAATACCGTATTATTGATTTTAAAAGAGATAAAGATTATATTATTGGTACTGTTACCGCAATAGAATATGATCCAAACAGAACATCTAACATTGCATTAATCACCTATTCTGATGGTGAAAAAAGATATATAATTGCTCCTAAAGGATTAAATGTCGGAATGAAAATCGAATCAGGAGAAAATGCTGATATTAAAGTTGGAAACAACTTACCAATTAATAAAATGCCAGAAGGAACGATGATTCACAATGTTGAGTTAAAAGCTGGTAAAGGTGGACAGTTAGCGCGTTCAGCAGGAAGTTCTGTTCAAATCTTAGGATTTGAAGGAAAATATGCATTGCTAAGATTAACCAGTGGCGAAGTCAGAAAAGTTATTAGTACTAATCGGGCTACAGTTGGTGAAGTAGGTAATGAGGATCATGAATTAGTCAGTATTGGTAAAGCAGGAAGAAAAAGACATATGGGTATTAAACCAACCGTTCGTGGTTCTGTTATGAACCCTAATGATCACCCACATGGTGGTGGTGAAGGTCGAGCACCAATCGGTCGTAAAGGACCAGTTACACCTTGGGGTAAACCAGCTCTTGGGTACAAGACTCGTAAAAACAAGAAAAGTAGCGACAAATTAATAGTACGTCGCCGTAAAAAATAATTGAAAGGATTGATTAGATGGCAAGAAGTTTAAAAAAAGGTCCTTTTGTTGATGAAAGCTTGATGAAAAAAGTAAAGGTAGTTAACGAAAGTGGCAAAAAAGAAGTTATAAAAACATGGTCTCGCCGTTCGACAATATATCCTGAATTTATTGGACACACATTCGCTGTTCATAATGGTAAAGAATTTATTCCGGTTTATGTAACAGAAGATATGGTTGGACATAAATTGGGCGAATTCTCACCAACACGTAAATTTGGTGGACACGGTGAAGATAAAGGTAAACAATAACCAAGAAGGGAGAATATCAAATGGAAGCAAGAGCTATCGCTAAAAATGTAAGAATAGCCCCTCGTAAAGCGCGTTTAGTTATCGATTTAATTCGCGGGAAAAGTGTTTTAGAAGCTGATATTATTTTGTCTAACATAAATAAAGAAGCTGCTAGATTAATCAAAAAGGTCTTAACTAGCGCTACAGCAAATGCTACTAATAATTTAGGAGCGAACAAAGAAGATCTAAAAGTAAAAGAAGCCTATATTAATGAAGGCTTAGTAATGAAAAGAATGAAATTTGGTTCTCGTGGTCATGTCGATCCTATAAAAAAGAGAACTAGCCACATTACAGTTGTTGTAAGTGATAATAAGTAAAGAAAGGTGGGAAAAACGTGGGTCAAAAAGTTAGTCCAATCGGACTTCGTGTTGGAATCAATAAAACTTGGGAGTCAACTTGGTATGCTGGAAACAAAGATTTTGCTAAATATTTATTGAATGATAATAAAATTCGTAAATATTTAAGTAAAAAATTAAAAGATGCCTCAGTTGCTAATGTTTTAATTGAAAGAACAGCTAAAAAGACCGATGTAATTATCAATACCGCTAAGCCGGGTGTCGTAATTGGCCATGGTGGTGAGGAAATTGAAAAATTAAAGAAAGAATTAAATAAATTGGTGGATGAGGATATTCAAATCTCAATTTTGGAAATCAAGAAACCAGATTTAGTGGCAGCTTTAGTAGCTGAAAATATCGCACACCAAATTGAAAACCGTGTTTCATTTCGTATTGCTCAAAAAAGAGCTATTAGAAATGTAATGAAAGCCGGAGCCAAAGGAATTAAAACTGCTGTATCAGGCCGTTTAGGTGGAGCTGATATGGCTAGAACGGAAGGCTATACAGAAGGAACAATTCCATTACATACTTTAAGAGCCGATGTCGATTATGCTCATAAAGAAGCTAATACAACTTATGGAAAAATCGGTGTTAAAGTATGGATATATAAAGGCGAAATTTTAGGTTCAGTCGATAATAAGGGAGGTATCAAAGATGGCCGTAATACCAAAAAGAACTAAGTATAGACGTCCACATAGATTACCTTATGATGGATTGGCCAAAGGTAATACCAAATTACATTTTGGTGATTATGGGTTACAAGCTTTAGAAGGTGCTTGGATAACTCAACAACAAATAGAAGCAGCTCGTGTCGCAATGACACGTTATATGAAACGTGGTGGAAAAGTATGGATCAATATTTTCCCTCATTTATCATTGACCAAAATACCTTTAGAAACTCGTATGGGTAAAGGTAAAGGACAACCAGAAGTATGGGTTGCTGTTGTTAAAAAGAATAAAATTTTATTTGAAATTGCTGGTGTTTCAGAAGATGTTGCTAGAGAAGCATTACGCCTTGCAATGCACAAATTACCAATTAAATGTAAATTTGTAAAAAAGGATGGTGAAAAACGTGAAAACTAAGGATATTAGGGAAATGTCAACTGAAGAATTAAGCAAAAAAATTGCCGAATATAAAGAAGAATTATTTAATTTGCGTTTTAGCCAAGCAACTGGAAATCTTGAAAAACCTTCAAGAATTAGAGAATTAAGAAAGTTAGTCGCTAAGATGAAAACTATCATCCGTGAACGCGAACTAAATGACTAGGAGGTAACTATGAATAAACATGAATTAATTGGTAAAGTAGTTAGTAATGCAAGTGATAAAACAATCACAGTATTAATTGAAACATACAAAAGAGATAATAAATATGGTAAACGTGTTAAATATTCTAAGAAATATGCTGCACATGATCCAAAAAACGAAGCAGTCGTTGGAGATACTGTTCGTATCCAAGAAACAAGACCACTTTCTAAAACTAAACGTTATCGCTTAGTTGAAGTGGTAGAAAAAGCAATTATTTTATAATTGCTAATTATAAGGAGGATTAATTATGATTCAACAAGAAAGTCGTCTTAAAGTTGCTGATAATTCAGGTGCTAGAGAAATTTCTGTTATTCGTGTTCTTGGTGGAAGCAAAGTTAAGACTGGTAATATAGGTGATATAATTGTTGGAACTGTCAAAAAAGCAACTCCTAACGGAACAGTAGGAAAAGGAAAAGTTGTTAAGGCTGTTATCGTTAGAAGTAAGTTTGGATTAAGACGTGAAGATGGATCTTACATTAAGTTCGATGATAATGCTTGTGTTATTATTAAAGATGATAAAAGTCCAATCGGAACTCGTGTTTTTGGTCCAATAGCACGTGAATTACGTGATAAAGATTTCATGAAAATTGTATCACTAGCTAAAGAAGTGTTATAGGAGGAAACTATGAAATTAAAAACAGGAGATAAAGTAGTTGTTATCGCCGGAAAGAGTAAAGGTAAAGAAGGAACTATTATCAGTATTTTAAAAGATAAAGATAAAGTTGTTGTCGAAGGCGTTAATATGGTAAAAAAACATATTAAACCTAATGGACAACAATCTGGCTCTATTGTCGAAAAAGAAGCCCCAATTCATATGTCGAATGTCATGATAGTAGATCCAAAAACAAAGAAAGCTACTCGCATAGGCTATACTACCAATAAAGCAGGAAAAAAGGTTAGAGTTGCTAGAAAATCTAACACTAATCTTGATTAAGGAAGGAGGGTATTATGAACCGCCTAAAAGAGAAATATAACAATGAAATCGTAAAAGATTTACAAAACAAATATAACTATAAAAGTATTATGGAAGTTCCAAAATTAGATAAGATTGTCGTTAACATGGGTGTTGGAGATGCTTCGCATAACAGTAAAATGTTAGAAGCTGCAATGAAAGACTTAAGCATTATCACTGGTCAAAAACCAGTCGCAACCAAAGCTAAAAAAGCGATCGCAGGATTCAAAATCAGAGAAGGTCAAGCTATCGGTTGCAAAGTTACTTTACGTGGCGACAATATGTATAATTTCTTAGATAAATTAATTAGTATTACCTTACCTCGAGTTAGAGATTTTAGAGGTTTATCTAATAAATCTTTCGATGGTCGTGGTAATTATACATTAGGATTAACTGAACAATTAATATTCTCTGAAATTAATTATGATGATGTCGTTAAAGTAAGAGGTATGGATATTGTATTCGTAACAACTGC
The DNA here is from genome assembly GCA_944332645.1 of uncultured Bacilli bacterium. Taxonomy (GTDB): domain Bacteria; phylum Bacillota_I; class Bacilli_A; order RF39; family UBA660; genus Faecisoma. The sequence goes on along the minus strand of CALVKK010000002.1, from coordinate 18,302 downwards.
TAAAACTAATGAAGAAGCACATGATCTATTAAAAGGTTTTGGAATGCCATTTAAAAAATAGGAGGAGATTATGGCTAAAAAAAGCATGATTATAAAAGCTAATCGTAAACCAAAATACAAAGTTCGCGCCTACACAAGATGTAATATTTGTGGTAGACCTCATGCTGTACTTAAGAAATATGGGATTTGTAGAATTTGTTTTAGAGAATTAGCTTACAAAGGACAAATACCAGGTGTTAAAAAATCAAGTTGGTAAGAAAAGGAGGATTATATGGTAACAGATCCAATCGCTGATATGCTTACGAGAATTCGTAATGCTAACGCTATGCGATATAAAGAAGTTGAAATCCCTCATTCAAAAGTAAAATTAGAAATTGCTAAGATTTTGAAAAATGAAGGCTTTATCAACGATTATAAAGTTAAGAAAAATAATGTCCAAGATATTATTGTGTTAAGTTTAAAATACGATAATAAAGAAAGAGTTATTACAGGGTTGAAAAGAATATCAAAACCAGGACTAAGAGTATATGCTAAATCTAGCGAAATACCAAAAGTTTTAAATGGTTTAGGTATCGCAATCATTTCAACATCACAGGGAATTATGACAGGTAAAGATGCTAAAGCTGCTAATTTAGGTGGCGAAGTATTAGCTTATATTTGGTAGAAAGGAATGAAATTATGAGTCGTATAGGAAATCGTGTATTAACTATTCCTAATGGTGTAACTTTAACAGTTGAAGATAATAAAATAACAGTTAAAGGTCCTAAAGGTGAACTTTCTACTGAATTTGATAAACATATAACTGTTGAAGTCAACAATGAGGAAATAGTTATTAAACGAGAAAACGATAATTATAAAAATCTTCATGGTACTGCCAATGCTAATCTAAAAAATATGATTATTGGTGTTAGTGAAGGATTTGAAAAAAAATTAGAAGCTGTTGGTGTCGGCTATCGTTTTGCACTAAAAGGTAATGATTTAGTTGTAACTGCTGGTTTTTCCCATCCAGTTGAGGTTAAAGTTCCACAGGGAATAAAGTTAGAAGTTCCGAGTACAACTGAATTATTTGTAAAAGGTGCCGACAAACAATTAGTTGGCGAATTTGCAGCTAATGTTCGTAAAATTAGACCTCCTGAACCTTATAAAGGTAAAGGGATTCGTTATAGTGGCGAACATATTATTCGCAAGGTTGGGAAGAAAGCTGCTTAATAAATAGAAAAAGGAGACGTTAGAATGATTAAAAAAGAATCAAGAAATGTTGCTCGTCTTGCTAGACACACACGTGTTACAAATAAAGTTAAAGGTACTAGTGAATGCCCAAGATTAAATGTGTTTAGAAGTAATAGTAATATTTTTGCTCAAATCATTGATGATGCTAAAGGTATAACTTTAGTTAGCGCTTCTTCGATCGATAAAGAACTAAAATTGAAAAATGGTTCAAATGTTGAGGCAGCTACTAAAGTAGGCGAACTTTTAGCTAAAAGAGCTAAAAAAGCAAAAATTACGAAAGTAACCTTTGATAGAGGTGGATACCTTTATCACGGACGTGTTAAAGCGTTAGCTGAAGCAGCACGTGCAAATGGGTTAGAATTTTAAGGAGGGAATTATGGAAAAAACTAAAAGAGAACCACGCCCAAAACAATTTGATGAAGAAATTATCAATATTGGTCGAGTTACAAAAGTAACTAAAGGTGGTCGTCATTTCCGTTTTTCAGCAACTGTTGCAGTAGGAGATCGTAAAGGACGTGTTGGTATTGGAACAGGTAAAGCCAACGAAGTTCCTGATGCTATAAAAAAAGCTGTAGCAGCAGCTACAAAAAACGTTGTAAAAGTTTCGATTGTCAATGGTACAATCCCACATGAAGCAGTCGGAACAATCGGGGCTAGTAAAATTTTACTTAAGCCTGCATGCGAAGGTACAGGAGTTAAAGCTGGTGGAGCTGTTAGAGCTGTTGTTGAGTTAGCAGGTGTTAAAAACATTTTATCTAAATCACTTGGCTCAAACACTAAAGTTAATATGGCTTATGCAACATTAAAAGCCTTAAAATCACAAAAAACAGTTGAAGAAGTGGCTATGTTACGTGGAAAAACTAAAGAGGAGATCTTATAATGAAATTACAAACAATGAAACCTAATGAAGGTGCAACTAAAACAAGAAAACGTGTTGGTCGTGGGACTGGTAGTGGTCTTGGCAAAACTAGTGGTAAAGGTCATAAAGGACAAAATGCTCGTTCAGGCGGAGGAGTAAGACCTGGTTTTGAAGGTGGACAATTACCTTTATTCCGTCGTTTACCAAAAAGAGGTTTTTCTAACGCAAGATTTAAAACTAAATATGCAACTATTAATTTGAGTGATTTAAACAGGTTTGAAGATGGAGCTGTTATTACTCCTGAATTATTAAAAGAAATGGGATTAATTAAAAATGGGTTAGATGGCATTAAGGTATTAGGAAAAGGAAAATTGACAAAGAAATTAACTGTTCGTGCGCATAAATTTTCTAGTACAGCCCAAAACGCAATAGAGAGCCTTGGTGGAAAAATAGAGGTGATGTAAGATGTTTGCAACTATTAAGCAAATATTTAATCCTAAAAATAGAGATATCCAAAAAAGAATTTTATTTACTTTAGCTTGTTTGTTTGTCTTTATTTTGGGTAAAGCGATTATTGTTCCTGGAATCGATGAATACTCCTTAGGAGTAAGTCAATTAGGATTTCTTGAACTAATAAATGTTATGGGTGGTGGAGCCTTAGGCCAATTTTCAATATTTGCCTTAGGTGTTATGCCATACATCACAGCATCAATTATTATTCAAATTCTAGCAATGGATATTATTCCTTATTTATCTGAGCTAAAGAAGCAAGGTGGTACAGGAAGGAATCAACTTAATAAGATTACAAGAATTACCGGAATTGCTCTAGCTTTCCTTCAAGGATATATATATTCGTTCGCTTTCTTGGGCGATGCTGGAACAGGAATATTAAATATTGATTATCTAAAATTTGCTTTAGTTTTGACAGCAGGAACATCTTTGTTATTGTGGATTGGTGATCAGATAACCGCAAAAGGAATAGGTAATGGGATATCATTAATCATTATGGCTGGTATTATCTCTAGTATGCCAACAATGTTTGCAACAGCATTTAAAGAACTAACTAGTGACAATACTTTTACTGGATTTTTATTGTTTATTTTATATGTTGTTGTTTATATAGCTATTATTTTAGGTGTCGTTTATGTTGAAGGAGCCGAAAGAAGAATTAACGTTCAATATGCTAATAAATCAAACAATACATTTGGTGGTAAACAAAATTATATTCCATTTAAATTAAATTCATCTGGTGTTATGCCTGTTATCTTTGCATCTGCTTTGATATCAATTCCATCGTTTATTGCAAGTTTTATTAAAAAAGAAGCGTTTACTAATTTTGTTAATCAATATTTAGCGATGGATAGTCCAGTTGGCTTTTCACTATATATCATTTTGATATTTGTTTTCGCTTATTTTTACACATTCATGCAAATTAAACCTAGTGAAATGAGTGAAAATTTAAATAAAAATGGTGGTTATATTCCAGGTATTAGACCAGGAAAAGAAACAGCCAATTACATTAGTGATGTTATAGGTAAAATTACCATTGTTGGAGCTTTATTCTTAGCTATTTTAGCTGGTCTTCCAGTAATATTCGGTTTATTTTCTGGTCTTTCAAGTTCTGTTACCATCGGCGGTACCGGATTATTAATCGTAGTTGGTGTAGCTTTAGAAACATATAAACAGCTTGAGAGTCAAATTCAAAGTAGAAGTTATAGAAAAGGAAGAAGATAATGCAAGATATAATTTTAATTGCACCACCTGCTGCTGGTAAAGGGACTCAGGCAAAATTACTATCTGCAAAATATCATATTCCCCATATTTCAACCGGTGATTTGTTGCGAAAGGCAGTAAATGACCAAACAAATTTGGGTAATATGGTAAAAGAAACAATGGAAAATGGACAATTAGTTTCTGATGAAATCGTATTACAACTATTAGAAAAAAGAATAAAAGAAGAAGATTGCCAAAATGGTTATATCTTAGATGGCTTTCCAAGAACTGTTAATCAAGCTGAAAGTTATTTACAACTGTTAGCTAAATTAAATCGTCCTCTTGGTGATGTTATTTATTTAGACGCTAGTAAAGAGGTAATAAAAACGAGAATTATTGGACGTTTGTCATGTTCTACTTGCGGTGCTGTTTATAACGATTTAATTGAAGAAAATAAACCAAAAAAATTTGGAACATGTGATTTATGTAATAGTCCATTAAGTAAAAGAAATGATGACAACGAGGAAACATTTGAAAAAAGATATAAAGCTTTCATAGAAGAAACTTATCCTTTAGTAGATTATTTTAAAAAAATCGGACATTTATTTACTGTTGGTAGTGGAATAAGTAAAGAAAGAACATTGAATGAAATTGAAAAGATTATTAATAGAGGTTAATCATGATTAAATCATACGAAGAAATCGAGATTATGCGTGTTGCTGGAAAGATTGTTGGCGATACTCATATTTATTTAAAAGAATTTATCAAACCTGGCATCACGACTAAGGAGTTAGATAAATTGGCTTATGACTTTATTTTAAGTCAAGGAGCTATTCCTTCATTTTTAAATTATGATGGTTTTCCAGCATCGATTTGTACTTCAATTAATGAGGAAGTTGTTCATGGTCTTCCAAGTAATCGAATATTGAAGGATGGCGACATAATTTCTATCGATATTGGCGCTTGTTATGAAGGGTATCATGGTGATTCGGCCTGGACTTATCCAGTAGGAACTATTGATGAAGATAAGAAATATCTATTAGAACATACCGAAAAAGCTTTATTTGAAGGTTTAAGTGCAATTAAACCTGGCAATCGTATTGGTGACGTTAGTTTTGCTATCGAGCAGTATGCATTGAAGCATAAACTAGGAGTAGTTAAAGAACTGGTTGGTCATGGAGTTGGTAAACATCTTCATGAAACGCCTGATGTTCCAAATTACGGCAACAAAAATAAGGGTATGATTTTAAGAAGTGGAATGACTATTGCAGTAGAACCAATGCTTAATTTAAAAACATCTAACATTTATTTATTGGATGATGATTGGACGATTGTTACGGCTGATAACAGTCCATCTGCCCATTTTGAGCATACTGTTTTAGTAACTAAGGACGGGTATGAAATTTTGACAAAGAGGTGATAAAATGGCTAATAATGATGTTATAGAAGTTGAAGGTAAAGTAATTGATGTTTTACCTCGCAACGAATATAGAATAGAATTAGAAAACAAACTAACTGTAATCGCTCGCGTTTCTGGTAAAATCCGAATGAATAAAATTCGCATTTTAACAGGTGATACAGTAGTTGTTGAACTTTCACCATATGATTTAACACGCGGGCGAATAACTTACCGAAAATAGTAGGAGGAAATATTATGAAAATAAAACCATCAGTTAAAAGAATTTGTGATAAGTGTAAAATTATCAGACGTAAGGGTAAAGTATATGTAATATGCACAAACCCTAAACATAAACAAAGACAAGGTTAATAGGAGGTGTTTATATGGCACGTATTAAGGGTGTAGATATACCAAATGATAAAAGAATTGAAATTGCATTGACTTATATTTATGGAATTGGTAGAAATTTATCAAACCAAATTTTAAAGGACGCTAATGGTGATATTGATAAAAGAGCAGGTGATTTGACTACTGATGAATTGGCAAAAATTCGTGACGAGGTTAATAAATATACTACTGAAGGTGATTTAAGACGTGAAGTAAGTATGAATATTAAAACTAAAATGGAAATTAATAGTTATCAAGGGACTCGTCATAAAAAAGGTTTACCAGTAAGAGGACAAAGAACAAATAGAAACGCTCGTACTCGTAAAGGTAGAGGAAAAGTTGTTGCTAATAAGAAAAAATAACTTTAAAAGGAGGTTAAATTATGGCTTATAAGGCAAGAAAGAGAAAAGTTAAAAAGAATATCCCTGAGGGGAAAGCATATATTCATTCAACTTTTAATAATACAATCGTCTCAATAAGTGATATGGCGGGTAATGTCATTAGTTGGGCTTCGGCTGGGACATTAGGCTTTAAAGGAAGCAAAAAATCAACCCCTTTTGCTGCTGGTATGTCAGCTGAAGCAGCTGGTCGCGCAGCTTGTGAAATGGGAATGAAAAAAGTAGAAGTTTATGTTAAAGGATTGGGTTCAGGTAGAGAAACAGCAATTCGTTCGTTGCAAACTGCAGGATTAGAAATCACTTCTATTTCTGATGTAACACCAATTCCACACAACGGATGCCGTCCACCAAAACGTCCAAGAGGATAATTAAAAGGAGGATTTGTAGATGCTAAGATTTGAAAAACCAACATATAAAATAACAGAATATGTTGAAAATAATAATTACGGAAAATTTGAACTTGAACCACTTGAAAGAGGATTTGGAACAACTTTAGGAAACGCTTTAAGAAGAGTAATGTTATCTAGCATGCCTGGAAGTGCAATCGTCGCTGTTAAAATCGATGGGGTAATGCATGAATTTCAAACAATCGATGGGGTTGTTGAAGATGTAACTTCAATTATTTTGAATTTAAAAAATGTCGTTTTAAAAAACAATTCAGAAGAAGATAAAGTATTACATTTATATGCTGACAAAGAAGGAGAAGTAAAAGCTGGGGATATTGAAACTGATTCCGATGTTGAAATCATCAATAAAGATCAAATAATTGCAACTTTGGCTAAAGGTGGCAAAATAGATATGGAATTGATTGTTAGCAATGGTCGTGGATATGTTCCAGGTAATGAGAATAAAAAATATATTGAAAACAATAAAATCGGTTATATTCCAATTGATGCTTTATATTCTCCAATCGAGAGAATAAGTTATGAGGTAGATAACGCTCGTGTTGGTCAAGACGCTAACTATGACAAGTTGATTTTGAATGTTTACACTAATGGTTCATTAAGACCAGAAGAAGCTATTGCTTTGGGTTCTAAAATTTTAATTGAACATTTTAATGTTTTGTTAGATCTAAGTGATATTGCTGATATGACTGGTATTATGACGGCAAAACAAGAAGATAGTAAGCTTAAAAAGCTAGAAACGCCGATTGAGGATTTAGATTTTTCAGTAAGAGCATTTAATTGTTTAAAACGAGCTAATATTAATACTTTAGGTGATTTAACCGCTCGTTCAGAACTAGAAATGATGAAAATCCGTAATTTGGGTAAAAAATCACTGAAAGAAGTTATTGACAAAATTAAGGGAATGGGACTTAGATTCCGTGAAGAAGACTAGGAGGTAATTTATGGCTTATAGAAAATTAGGACGCGATTCAAAACATAGAAGAAGTATGTTAGCTAATTTGACTAAAGAATTGATTATAAATGAGAAGATTACAACAACTGAAACAAGAGCTAAAGAAGTTCGTAAATTTGTTGACAAAATGATTTCTTATGGTAAAAAGAATACTTTAGTATCACGTAGACAAGCATTAGCTTTTTTAAACAACGACGAAGTGGCAGTAAAAAAAGTTTTTGATGTTTTAGTGCCTCGCTATGAAAAGCGTAATGGAGGATATACTAGAATACTTAAATTAAATGAACGTCGTGGTGATGACGCTTTGATGGTAATTTTAGAATTAGTTGAGGAAGATGCCAAATAAGGTATCTTTTTTTGCCCAACAAAAAAACTTCAAAATTGAAGTTATAAATAATGTTCATTTAAAAAATCATATTGTTCATTGGTTATAATATTAAAATTAGTATCAATATAACCAATAATATAATTAGTAGGAATGACATATAAAGGTAGTTCATCTTGATTCCAGCCTTTTGGTTTATTATAATTTTTAACCACTGCATATTTTACATCTTCCTCAGGTATTCCTAATAAAATAATATTAGGATTTTTTCTATAATTTTCACCATTCTCTTGTAAACAATAATTAATTGGATCATCAATAAATTCCTGTGGAATTTCAATAGTTGTAGAGTCTAATCTATTTTCGACTAAATATAATCCTTCATTACATATTTTATCTGCATCTTGATTAGTAACATGGTAAAAATATCTCATACCATCTAAACTAACCAATTCTCTAAATTCATCTTCAAAATTAGGATTTTTTAATAAAATTTCTTCTTTCATATTATCACCTATTTTATTTTACCATATTTTTATAAAAATATTGAACTTAATGAAATAGTTTAGTATAATGATACATAGTAGGGTGGTCATATGAAAGCATTAATAACAGGTGCATCTAGTGGACTAGGTGCGACATTTGCTAAAATTCTAAGCGATAAAGGTTATGATTTAATATTAGTGGCAAGAAGAAAGAAAAAAATGGAAACATTAGCTAAACAATTAAAAACTAATGTTAAAATAATTGAATTAGATATATCTAGTACTTATAATTGTATGTTATTATATGAAAAGGTAAAAAAGGAAAAAATAGATATTTTGATCAACAATGCTGGTTTTGGTTTGTTTGGAAAATTTGATGAGACAAAATTAGATACTGAATTAGATATGGTTGATTTAAATATTAAAGCTGTTCATATTTTAACTAAATTATTTTTAAAAGATTTTAAGAAATATGATCATGGTTATATATTAAATGTCGCTTCAGCAGCCGCTTTTTTACCAGGACCATTAATGAGTACTTATTATGCTACTAAAGCTTATGTATTGCATTTAACTTTAGCAATTAATGAAGAACTACAAAAAGATAACTCTAATGTTTATGTAGGTGCTTTATGTCCGGGACCAGTTGATACGGAATTTAATAAAGTGGCAAAAGTTAAATTTAATTTACCAAGTTTAACTAGTAATTTTGTCTGCAAATATGCTATTAAACAAATGTTGAATAATAAACCCATAATTATACCAAGTGTCAAGACAAAAATGGGAATTTATTTAGCAAAAATATTACCTATGAAATTAAAATTAAAAGTAAGTTACAAAATACAAGAAAAAAAAGGTGATTAGAATGAAATATTATTTAAAGGTATTAAGTGGAATGCGCTTTAAAAAGATGTTTAAAGTTATCGATGATGTTCATGTAAAAACTAAGAAGTCTAAAATAGGTATCTTTTTTGATATGATGAATTGTATGATAAGATATGGTGCAGGTTATTATGACTATAATATTTTTGCTTTTTATAACATGAATCATAAGCAGCGAAAAACTTATATTACGAGATTTAAAAATAAAAAATTAATATTATATTGTAACGATCAAAATTATTCACATATTTTTAACAATAAAAATGAGTTTAATAAAATATATAAGAAATATTTGAATAGAGATTATTTAGATTTAGAAGATGTTACTTTTGATCAATTTCAAAAATTTATGAAAAATAAAGATATTATATTTGCTAAACCCAATGTTGGTGAAAGTGGGAAAGGAATAGAGAAATTATATAAAAAAGATTATAAAGATTTAAAAGAGATGTTTAAATATATAACTAATAAAGAAAAAAATTTTGGAATCATCGAAGAATTAATAGTTCAGCATGAAGCTTTAAATAAATTATACCCTTTATCAATTAATTCATTAAGAATAGTTTCTATTGTAGTTGATGGTGTCCCTCATATCGTATATGTAGTATCAAAGTCAGGTAATAAAGGTAAATTTGTCGATAATATGGAAAATGATGGATTATGTTGTCCTGTTGATGTTGAAAAAGGGGAAATTTGTAATGTTGCTCATACTTCCAAGTTAATTACATATGATACTCACCCATATACTAATGTTAAATTAATAGGATATAAAATACCCTATATTAAAGAAGCAATGGAATTAGTAAAGCAAGCGGCTTTAGAGATACCTCAAGTTAAATATGTTGGGTGGGACGTGTTTATAGGTCCAAACGGTCCTGGCATTATTGAGGGCAATGATTATCCTGGTTATGATTTTTGGCAATTACCTGAACATACACCAGATAAAATTGGATTGGTACCATATTATGAAAGTCTAATTAAGGATTTAAAATTGTAATTTTAAAAATCAAGTCGAAAGATTTGCTTTTTTATTTATCATATACTTTAAATAAAAAAAGATATCAAATAAGGTTTACTATACTCTTGTTTGATATCTCTATGAATATAAACGTTTAATATTTATTTTAATATTTATTTTAATATTTTACTTATAGCTTTTGACAAAATTTCTAATCCTTCTAATAAAACATCATTATCGATTGTTAATGGTGGCATAATTTTAACAACACGGTTTTCCCTTCCAGCTCTTTCTAAAATTAAGCCATTATTAAAGCATTCATTAACTATCTTCTTTGATAATTCTTCGCTATGGACATCAATACCCCAGATTAAGCCAATTCCCCTTATTTCAACATTATCATGATTGATATTTTCTTCTAAATACTTTTTAACTATTTTTTCTTTGTCTTTAACTTGCTTTTCTACTTTTTCATTTAACATAACTTCTAATCCAGCCTTGGCTGCAACCATTGATAATTGATTACCTCTAAAAGTACCGTTATGTTCAGCTGGTTTCCAAATATCTAATTCTGGTCTAATTAAAGTAAGAGCCATCGGCATTCCATAACCACCAATCGATTTTGACATTACTACCATATCAGGAATGATTCCTGCTCTTTCAAATGAGAAGAAAGTACCTGTTCTGGCACATCCAACTTGAATATCATCGACGATTAATAAAATATCATGTTTATCACAGATGGCTCTAACGCCTTGTAGGAATTTGTTATCAAAAACATATATGCCACCTTCAGCTTGGACCGTTTCAATGATTATAGCTGCTGGTTTATCGACGCCAGAATGATCATCGCTCAAAATTTTATCTAAGTATTCCACAATATTAAGATTATCAAACATATAAGGAGTTGGGATATGAGTAACATTAGTTAAAGGTAACCCTGCTCCTTTTCTACTGTCTTTATCACTGGTTAAAGCTAAAGATCCTAAAGTCATTCCGTGAAAACACCCCATCAAAGCGAAAATGTTTTCTCTTTTTTTTACTTTTCTAGCTAATTTCAATGCTGCTTCAACAGCATTTGTACCTGTAGGTCCCGTGAATTGAATTTTATAATTCAAATTTCGTGGTATAAGAACTTTTTCTTCAAAAAATTGAATAAATTCTTTTTTAGGCGTTGTATACATATCTAAAGAATGAATAATTCCATCTTTTTTTAAATAATCAATTAATTTATCTTTAATATAGTCATGATTATGTCCGTAATTTAAAGCGCCAGCACCATCGAAAAAATCAATGTATTTATTGCCATCTATATCTTCAATAATAGCTCCTTTAGATTTCGTAAATTCTTTTGGGAAAGTTCGACAATAAGATCTAACTTCTGATTCGTATTTTTCAAATATATTTTCCATAATGCTCACCTTGATAATTATATCACAAAAATAGCTAATTTAGCAAACATAATTGAAAAATAAGTTGTTTTATATTATAATAATGGCAGTGGTGAGGCTAATGATCAAAATAGAAAATTTAAGTTTTAGTTATCGCAATAAACAAATATTTGAAAATTTAAATTTGAACATAGAAAAAGAAAAAATAGTATCAATTATCGGACCTAATGGTTGTGGTAAATCAACATTAGTTAAGATATTAGTTGGTTTGAATTCTTACAATGGTAAAATTATAATAGATAATAAGTTGTTATTAAAAGATACCCAAAAAGAAATAAGGAAAAAAATAGGAGTTGTCTTTACAAACCCCGACAATCAATTTGTAGCCGAGACGGTTATGGATGATGTTGCTTTTACTTTAGAAAACATGAATTATAAAAAAGAAGATATCAGAAAAAAAATAGAGGAAGTAACTAAATATTTAGGAATATATGATATTTTAGAATCAAATCCCCATGAATTAAATGCCAATCAAAAACAGTTAGTGAGTCTTGCGAGTGCTTTAGTACACGATCCTAAAATTCTAATATTAGATGAAGCTTTAACATCATTTGATCCGGTCGAAAAAGACAGGGTAGTTAAATTGTTGCAAGAACTAAACAAAAAAGGTTTAACTGTTATAAATATCAGTCACGATATTGAGGACACTTTAATCAGTGACAAAATATTTGTTATGAATAATGGTAAAATAGTGTTAGTTGGTGCTAAAGATGAAATATATAAAGAAGAAAAAACTCTTAAATCCCTAGGTTTTAATTTACCATTTATAGTAGATTTATCTAATCGCCTTATGTTTTATAATCTTATTGACCACGTTATTTATGACATGAAAGAGTTGGTGGACACTTTATGGAAGTAAAATTTAATAATGTTTATTATACATATAATGAAAAAACACCACTTTCAAAACTAGTGTTAGGAAATATCAATATAACTTTTAAAGAAGGAACTATTAATGGAATTATTGGACGAAGTGGCAGTGGTAAAACGACAATGATTGAATTAATTAATGCCTTAATTTTACCAACTAAAGGTAATATCATGGTTGGTAGTAAAGTGATAAGTAGAACAAGAAAAATTAAAAACATTAATAATTTGCGATACAGAATAGGCTTAGTTTTTCAGTATCCTGAAGAACAGTTTTTTTGCAAAACTGTTAAAGAAGAAATTGAATTTGGGATGAGATATTTTAAAAAAACCGTTAAAAGTATCGAAAAACACGTATCCGATGCTCTATTGATGGTAGGATTAGATGATAGTTATTTAGCTCGTAATCCTTACACTTTAAGTAGTGGCGAGATGCGAAAAGTTGCTATCGCTTCAATTCTAGCTTTTAATCCTAAAATTGTTATTTTAGATGAACCAACGATTGGTTTAGATAATAGTAGTAAAGAAAATCTAATCAGAATAATTAAGCTGTTAAAAAATCGTTATCATAAAACGATAATTATAGTTAGTAACGATACCGATATGCTTCATAGAATAAGTGATCATATTGTTTTGTTAGATAAAGGCAAAATTATTTTAGAAGGTTCAAAATACGAAGTTTTTAAACAAGATATTGAAAAGTATGGGATAAAAAAACCAAAAATAATTGAATTTGAAGAATTAGTGTATAAAGAAAAAAAAATTAAAATTGGTCTTCGCGATGATATTAATGATTTAATGAAGGATGTGTATCGTTATGTTAAATAAGATTATGATTGGTCGATACTATCCTGTTAATTCACAAGTTCATAAAATGAATCCATTAGCTAAAATAATTTGTATTTTGCTATTTATCGTAATGATCTTTTTCACTTATGATATCAGATTTAATGTTATAATTAGTGTTTTGTTGATTTTAATGTTGCTTAATACTAAAGTACCAATGAAAATTTATATTAAAACCATTCTTAGTATTAAGTGGTTATTGTTGTTTATTCTAATCATTAACTTGATTTTAAGGACTAATTTACAAGTCACTATTATAACCGCTTTAAGATTAGTGTATATAGTCTTATATACATCGATTTTGACTTTGACCACGCCGCCTACTGAAATTACTTATGGCTTAGAAAAATTCTTTTCACCGTTAAGATTAATTGGAATTCCAGTTAATAAAATGGCATTATCGATCAGTTTAGCTTTAAGGTTTATCCCAACCATTATAGATCAAGGGAATAAAATAATAAAATCACAAGCTAGTCGTGGGATTGATTATTATAATTCTAATTTTCGAGGTAAAATTTTAGCAATCAAATCTTTGATAATTCCTATTTTTGTTTTAAGTATTAAAAGAGCTGACGATTTATCAGATGCCATGGAAGTTAGGTTATATAACATAAACGATAAAAGAAATAATTTTCGTCAGAATCGATGGGGATTATACGACACATTTTTAGTTTTAATGCATCTAGCTTTATTTATTTTAATTGTAAAGGAAGTATTTTTATGAGGTATTTAATCACATTTAGTTATGACGGTTCAAAATTTAAAGGTTATCAAAAGCAACCACGGTTAAAAACCGTTCAAGGAGAAATTGAGAAAGCTCTAAAAGAACTAAATAATGAACCAGTTGCAATTTATGGATCTGGAAGAACTGATGCCGGGGTTCATGCATTTAATCAAAAAGCTCATTTTGATTTAGATATCGATATTACTGAAGAAAAACTACACAAAGCTTTAAACAGTTTATTAAACGATTATATCTATGTCAAAAAAGTCGAGGAAGTTGATAGTACTTTTCACGCTCGATTTAATGTTAGCGCAAAAGAGTATGTTTACAAAATAAATATGGGTGAATATGACCCGATAGAAAAGGACTATGTTTATCAATATAATAAAAAATTAGATTTAGTCGAAATGGAAAGAGCACTAAAATATTTGGAAGGGACACATGATTTTAAATCTTTTTCTAAAGCTGATGATGAAAAAGAAGATTTTACAAGAACGATTATTCAAACTAATTTGATTAGAAATATTAAAAATGTTAATAAATTTGTTATCTCCTTTTTAGGAACAGGTTTTTTAAGGTATCAAGTAAGAAATATGGTGGGACTTTTAATCGAGATCGGGGAAGGGAAAAGAAAAAGCGAAGACATTCTAGAAATTTTGGAAGTTAAAGACCGAAGAAAAGCAGGGATTACTGCTCCACCTGAGGGATTATATCTAAATGATGTATATTATAGGTAAAAAAATTGACATAAAAGCATATATTTTCATTGACAAATATATGTTTTTTTAGTAAAATTGTTACTGGTACATTTAATTATTCCCACATTTAATGAATCTTGGGACAATTCATTATTTGGAAGAAAGGAAAATAATATGAAAAATTCTTATATGCAAAGAAAAGAAGATGTAGCAAGAGAATGGTGGGTAATCGATGCTGATGGTGTTAGTTTAGGTCGATTGGCTACAAAAGTTGCTACAGTGTTACGTGGCAAACACAAACCAACTTATACTCCACATATTGATGGTGGAGATTGTGTAATAGTTATCAATGCTAGTAAAATAAATTTAACTGGTAATAAATTAGATGACAAAATTTACTATGATCACAGCCGTTATACGGGAGGATTAAGAGAAAGAACTGCTAGAAAAATGCGTGACAATTATCCAGTTGAAATGATTGAAAGAGCTGTTAAGGGTATGTTACCAAAAGGAAGATTAGGACGTCAAATGTACAAAAAGTTATTTGTATATGCTGATAGTGAACATCCACATATGGCTCAAAAACCAAAGGAAATGAAATAGGAGGAATTTATGGAAAAGAAAATATATCTTGGAACAGGTAGAAGAAAATCTTCTGTTGCTCAAGTAAAAATGACTTCAGGTAGCGGTAAGATTACTGTTAATGGTCGTGATGTTAGAGAATTCTTCCCTTATGAAACAAATGTGATGGATTTAATGCAACCATTAGTAGCCACTAACAATGAAAAAACATTCGATATCGAAGTTAAAGTAAATGGCGGTGGTTTTACAGGTCAAACTGGAGCAATTAGATTAGGTATTACAAGAGCATTGTTAGAATATGACAAAGCAAACGAAGAAAAAGAAGATAGTTATCGTAAAATTTTAAAAAGAGCTGGTTTTGTAACTAGAGATTCTAGAATTAAAGAACGTAAAAAACCAGGGTTAAAGGCAGCTCGTCGAGCACCACAATTTAGTAAAAGATAGTCAAGTGTTTACTTGGCTTTTTTTATGTGTTAAAATGATTGTGGTGATAATATGAATAAAGTAGTTTTAGTTGGTTGTGGCAACGTTGGAATGAGTTATGCTTATGCTTTGCTTAATCAAAGTACTAATGTTAATGAATTAATCTTAATTGATTTAAATAAAGAACGAATAATAGGTGAAGTGATGGATTTAAATCATTGTTTAGCTTTCGCTCCTAACAAGATTGATATTAAAGCAGGTGATTATCATGACTGCAAAGATGCTGATATTGTAGTAATTGCAGCTGGTGCTAATCAAGAAAAAGGCGAAACTAGAATGGATTTAATTGATAAAAACAGTAAAATTTTTAAAAACATTATCGATAAGGTAATGAGCAATGGTTTTAATGGTATTTTTTTGGTTGCTACTAATCCTTTAGATATTATGACATATTTAACTTGGAAATACTCTAAACTTCCTACTAGTAAAGTTATAGGAACCGGAACAAGTTTAGATACAGCTAGATTGCGTTATATGATTGCTGAAAAATTAAAAATAAGTCCCAAAAACGTTCATGCATACGTTATTGGTGAACATGGTGATTCTGAATTCGTTCCGTGGAGCAATGCGAATATTGGCTTACAAAATATCAAAGATTATTTAAATGATGAACAATTACAAGAAATATATGTCAATGTTAGAGATGCTGCTTATGAAATAATTAATCGTAAGGGTGCTACCTGTTATGGAATAGGTATGTGTTTGGTGAGAATTACTAATGCTATTTTAAATAATGAAAATAGTATTATTACTGTTTCAACTTATGACGAGAATAATGATGTATTTGTCGGTATGCCTGCAATCATAAATAAAAAAGGTATCAAAGGCAAGATTTTCGTTAATTTAAACGAGGAAGAAACGACTAAATTACAACAATCTATCGATGTTATTAAACAAGCGATCGAAAAAGTTACAAATAACTAAAGTTAGAAGGTGTCAAAATGCTAGTAAGTAACGAATGGCAAGATTACGAATGTTTAAGTGCTGGAAACGGTGAAAAATTAGAACGTTGGGGAAATGTTATTTTAAGAAGACCTGATCCTTTGGCTATGTGGCCGATAGACCATCGATCATGGAAAAATATTGATGCTTTTTATCACCGTTCAAATAAAGGTGGCGGATATTGGGAGTATAAAAAACAATTACCTGAATTTTGGGTAGTAAAATATAAAGATTTGAAGTTTAAAGTTAGTCCTACCAATTTTAAGCATACAGGATTGTTTCCGGAACAAGCAGTGAATTGGGATTATATAATCAAAAAAATAAGTGGTGCTAAAAGAAAAATTCAAGTTTTGAACTTGTTTGCCTATACTGGTGGTGCAACTATGGCGGCAAGTTTAGCTGGCGCTGATGTTGTTCATGTCGATGCTGCTAAAGGTATGGTTGAATGGGCCAAAGAAAATATGCAATTATGTGGACTTGAAAATAATAAGATAAGGTTTATTGTAGATGATTGCTTAAAATTCGTACAGCGGGAATATAGAAGGGGAAACAAATATGATGTAATTATAATGGATCCCCCTAGTTATGGAAGAGGACCAAATGGCGAAATGTGGAAATTTGAAAATGATTTACCAAATTTGATCGATGAGTGTATGAAAATATTAAGTGATGAACCTTTATTTTTTCTAATTAATGCTTATACTACTGGTATTTCTAGTACTGTATTGCATAATGTCTTAAAGACAACTTTACAAAAAAAATATAACGGAATAGTTAGTACAGGAGAAATCGGTTTACCGATCACTGATAATGATTTGATTTTGCCGTGTGGAATTTCTGGAAGATGGGAAAATGAAAATACTATATGAAGATAATCATTTACTAGTAGTAGTAAAAAAGCCTAATGTCCCAGTTTGTGAGGATGATAGTCATGATCTAGATTTATTAACTAGTTTGAAGCAATATCTTAAGGAAAAATATCATAAACCAGGCAATGTTTATTTGGGTCTAGTTCATCGTTTGGATCGACCGGTAGGTGGTGTAATGGTATTTGCTAAGACTAGTAAAGCAGCTTCACGTTTAAGCGAACAAGTAAGAAGAAAGGAATTTAAAAAAGAATACACGGCTGTAGTGATGGGTAAAATAGCCGTATCAGGACAATATGAAGATAAATTGTTGAAAAACTCTAAAACTAATATAACGCAAGTAGATGAGAAAGGAAAGTTATCTATATTAGAATATGAATTATTAAAGTATGATCAGAAAAGCGATTATTCTTTAGTTAAGATAAATTTAAAGACGGGTCGTTCGCATCAAATCAGGGTCCAATTTGCTCAACGAAAACATTATTTATACGGCGATCAAAGATACAATCCTTACGCTAAAGTTGGCGAGCAAATTGCTTTATATGCTACAAAATTATCGTTTCTTCATCCGACAACTAAAGAACAACTAACTTTTGAGATATCTTTGCCGGATAGTTATCCATGGGATATTTTTATGGTCGAGTAGATCTTATATAACGACTAATTTTTAAATATTGAAAAACCAGTTGCTCTAATACGATAATAAAAATTAATAGGAAAGAGATGTTTTGTATGGATGAAAATAAAGTTATTAAGGCAAAAAATGATAGAAGAGTAAATTTTAATTATTTGATCGATGAAAGGATCAATGCTTTAAGCGCTATCCCAGATGAACATATGAATAAAAT
>CALVKK010000001.1 GCA_944332645.1 uncultured Bacilli bacterium | reverse complement strand
AAACAACAATGTTCCACGTGAAACATAAAACAACAATGTTCCACGTGAAACATAAAACAACAATGTTCCACGTGAAACATAAAACAACAATGTTCCACGTGAAATATAAAACAACAATGTTCCACGTGAAACATAAAAATAACAATGTTCCACGTGAAACATGAAAAACTATATTTCATTTTACAGTAATTTAATTGATTTATTTTTTAAAATATTGTATATTAAAAATGCACAACATTTATGTTTAAATTTGGTCAGAGTTGGAAAACAGCAGCCATACGAACCTCTAAATGTGTGTGCTTTTTTTATAGGTGATGAATAATGAATAAAGATGAAAAATATATGATTGAAGCTTTAAAAGAAGCTAAAAAAGCATATAAAAAAAAAGAAGTTCCAATCGGTGCTATAATAGTTAGAAATGATAAAATTATCGCTCGTGCTTATAATAGAAAAGAAAAGAGTCAGGTAGCAATTCAACATGCTGAGATATTAGCAATTATTAAAGCATGTAAGAAAATGAAAAATTGGCGTCTTTTAGATTGTACACTATATGTCACAGTCGAGCCATGTATGATGTGCTGTGGCGCTATCATTCAATCGAGAATAAAAAAAATTGTTTATGGAACAAAAAACGATAATTTTGGATCAGTTGAAAGCGTTGATAGTTTGTTAAATAAATATAATATAGAAATTAAAAATGGCATTTTAGAAGAAAAATGTAAAAAAATAATTACTGAATTCTTTAACAAAAAAAGAAAAGAAAATTTTTAATAATACCAATAAAAGTGTTATAATTAAATGGTTGAGAGGTGAATGATATGTATCAGGCTTTGTATAGAAAATATCGACCAAAAACATTTGACGATGTCGTTGGTCAAGATGTCGTTGTCAAAACTTTAAAGAATGCTATTATTAACAATAAAATAAGTCATGCATATTTATTTTCTGGACCTCGTGGATGTGGGAAAACGTCTATCGCTAAAATATTTGCAAGAATAGCTAATTGTGAAAACAATGGAAAGGGAATGCCATGTAATAAGTGTGTTTATTGTACACAAAGTAATGAACAAGACTTGGATATAATTGAAATGGATGCGGCTTCTAACAATGGTGTTGAAGAAATTCGTGAAATAAACAATAAAGTTAATTTAGTTCCTAGCCTTGGAAGATATAAAATATATATTATTGATGAAGTACATATGTTGACAACTGGTGCGTTTAATGCTCTTCTAAAAACATTAGAAGAACCGCCAAAACATGCAATATTTATTTTGGCAACTACAGATCCACATAAAGTTCCTGTAACTATCTTATCTAGATGTCAAAGATTTGATTTTAAAAAAATAAGCGAAAATGATATTATAAAAAAATTACTTGATATTTGTGACTTGGAAAAAATAGATATTGAAGAAGAGGCAGTTACGGAAATTGCTCGATTAGGTGATGGCAGTTTGCGTGATTCAATTAGCATATTAGATCAAGTGGCTGCTTATACAAAAGATAAAATAACTATTTTAGATGTTCATGATGTTAATGGAACTATTTCCCAAAAAGAAATTAAATCTTTGGTTGAAGATATTGCTTCAAACAATTTAGCTGATAGTATAAAAAAAATTAACGAATATAATAACTGTGGAAAAAGTATTGTAAAAATAACTGAAGATATTATATTTTTTCTTAGAAATATGTTATTGGCCAATGCTGTCAATGGGAAGAGTGATGAAAAAAATATTTACCGGGAAATAAATAATCATGTTAGTGTCGATAAAGTATTAAAATATATTAATATAATGAATGAATCTTTATTAGATATGAAAAAATTTTCTAATCCTAAAATGATCTTAGAATTAGCTTTTATTAAAATAGCTAATGATAACGGAATAAAACCAATTATTAATGATGTTTTTAATGAAACAACAGTTAATGAGGTAAGTAAGGAAAATTTAACAGTCGTTAATGAAGAAAATCATTCAAAAACAGATACAATAAAATCTTCAAATAAAAGTTATCCAGATGAAATACTAGCTGAAATAAATAAATTTGTGCAAATAAGAATTAATAATACACTTTCACAATTTTCAAAAAAGGATACTATTGAATTGAAAAAGACATTAAAAAAGGTTAATGATTACGTTATGGATGAAAAGTACAACACATATGCTAGTATGGTTTTAGACGGCGAATTAAAAGCTGTTGGATCAGATTACATTATCTTTTCTTATCCAACTGAGCATTTAACCAACCTATTTAATGAAAATATTAATAATATCGAAAAAATGTTGAATTTAATATTTGATAAACAATACAAAATAGCTGCTGTTGATTTGAACAATTGGAATATTATTAAAGAAAACTTTAACAATAAAAAACAAGTATTTGAGTATCAACCAGAGCAAACAACTTTAGAGGAAATTTTAGAAAAAATAAATGAGAAAAATAGAGATGCAATGCAATCTTTATTTGGTGAAATAGTAGAATATAACTAAGGAGGAAGAAATATGAATATTCAAGCAATGATGAAACAAGCCCAAAAATTACAAAAGGATATGATGGAGGCAAAAAGGGAAATAGATGAAACAGTCTTTGAAAGTACTAAATCATTTGTAACCATTAAGGCCAAAGGAAATAAAAAAATCGAATCAATTAAAATCGATATAGAAGAAATCGGTAAAGATGAAATCGAAGTGGCTGAAGACTTAATTTTGGTTACTTTAAACGAATTGATGGATAAAATTGACGCTGAAACAGAACAGAAAATGGGAAAATATACACAAGGGATGCCGGGGTTATTTTAATGTTATATCCGGAAACAATAAATAATTTAATTGAATTTTATAAAAAATTTCCAGGTATCGGCGAAAAATCGGCCGAGAGAATGGCCTTATATAGTTTACAGTTAGACCAAGAGGTTATTGATATTTTTGCTAAATCGTTAACAGATTTAAAGAAAAACATCAAAAGATGCAAAAAATGTAATAACTTGTCACAAGATGATGTTTGTCCTATATGTAAAGATGAAAGTAGAGATCAAAAAGTTATATGTGTGGTGGAAGAACCAAAAAATGTTTTTCAATTTGAAAAAATCGGTTCTTATCATGGATTATATCATGTATTGGATGGTTTAATTTCACCGTTAGATAATATTAATCCTGAGGATATCAATATAAATAGTTTGTTAGATAGAATTAACAATAGTGATATAAATGAAATTATTATTGCAGTTAGACCAAGTGTAGAAGGAGAAACGACAGCGTTATATATTTCTAAAATTTTAGAAGATAAAGATATAACAATTTCTAAAATTGCTCATGGGGTACCAATCGGAGCTGATATGGATTATGTAGATGCTTTAACTTTAGAACTAGCTTTGGAAGAAAGAAAAAATATTACAAGTCATTCCGAATAAAAAAAAGCATTTTAACATAATTATTATTGGGTGATATTGTGTTGAAAAAAATATTTAATATACTAAAAAAAGTGATATTAAGCGCTTTTATCTTATATGGTTATAATCTAATTGCTTCACCGATGAATTTAATTATACCCATCAATATAATAACTGTAGGTAGTTTAACAATTTTTGGAATTCCCGCTCTTTTTTCGTTTATAATAATTTTGGTTTTAATTTTTTAGTTAGGATGTGGACTTATGCTAGAAAAATTTAAAGAGCAACAACCTGTAGCATATAAAATAGTAAAAAACAGTTTAGATAATAGTCATTATGCCCATGCCTACTTAATCGAGACTAATGGTTATGACAAAGGGCTCCAATTTGCGATAGTTTTTGCTAAATTGTTATTGTGTCCAAAATACAATAATGGACAAGTTATTTGTCAAGATTGTATACAATGTAAGATGATTGACGATAATAATTATCCAGAGTTAAGCATGATAAGTCCTGATGGTAGCTTGATAAAAAAAGAACAATTAACCGAATTACAGGAAGAATTCACTAAAAAATCATTAATTGGTAATAAAAAAGTCTATATTATAAATAAAGCTGAAATGTTAAATATATATTCTGCTAATACTATTTTGAAGTTTTTAGAAGAACCACCAGAAGGTATTATTGCTATTTTAGTAACTAAAAATAAATTTCAACTATTAGATACGATTGTTTCACGTTGTCAAATTATTTCCTTAAATGGACAAGTTGACTTTAAGCAATATACGACAACTCGTGATAAAATAGGCCAATTACTAACCGATGATGAGACAGAATATTTAAGCTTTATCGAAAATGATAGTAATGATGAAAGAATAAATAGTGTAGTACGTTTTTTTGAACTCTACGAAAAAAAACATAAGAAAATTTTATTATATTTAAATGAATATTGGTTTTCGCATTTTAATGACAAAGAGTTATTTAAACAAGTGTTAATGATAGGAGTTTATTTTTACAAAGATGTTTTAAATTATAAAATAAATAATAATATTGAAATATTTAATGACTATGAAGATACAATTTGTCAAATTGCTGATTTAAATGAAGTAACTGAAATTATTCATAAGATAAATATTATAAGTGAAAATAGAAAGTTTTTAGATAATAATGCTAATTTAAATTTATTAATAGATAAAATTATAATCGAGCTAGAAGAAGGTGTAAAATGATTAAAGTTGTAGGTATATCTTTTGAAAATATAAAACAAATATATTATTTTAATCCTAAATCTTTAGATTTAAGAAGAAATGTAACTGTTATTGTTGAAACTGAACGAGGTCTTCAATTTGGTAAGGTAGAAATTCCTTCTTTTAATATCGAAGAAGAGAAAGTAAAATATCCTTTAAAAGATGTCATAAGGATTTCGACAAAAAAAGATTACGTTGAACATCGAAAAAATTTAAAAGATGCTGAAAAAGCTTTAGAAAAGTGTCGTGAAATAATCAAAAAATTAAACTTAAATATGCAAATAATGGATGCAAGTTTTACTTTTGATCGTTCACAGTTGTTATTTAGATTTATATCAGATAATCGAGTTGATTTTCGTCAACTTGCTAAAGAATTAGCCAACATATATAAAACTCGAATTGAATTGCGTCAAGTAGGGGTAAGAGATAAAGCTAAAGAAGTTGGCGGTTGCGGTTTATGTGGTCGCAAATTATGTTGCTCTCGATTTGAATCTGATATTGCAGCTATTTCAATCAACATGGCTAAAAATCAAAACTTGTCATTAAATCCTAATAAAATAAATGGTGTCTGTGGAAGACTTTTATGTTGTTTAAAATATGAAGACGAAACTTATAAAGAATATCGTAAATCTTTGCCAGAATTAGGTACTTTAGTTGAAACAGAAAAAGGGAAAGGAAAAGTTGTCAATTTAGACATCTTAAATAAAAAATATAGCGTTAATGTACCAGAGGTTGGAGTTGTCGAAGTCGATGGAAGTAATTAATTATCTACTGGGATTTAAAGATTATTATATTGTTCAAAATACACAAATGTTCAATTTTTCCTTAGATTCTGTATTGTTACCACACTTCGTAACTATAAATAAAAGTGTTAATAAAATTTTAGATATCGGTTGTGGAAATGCACCGATACCTTTAATTTTGTCTACTAAAACCAAAGCTAAAATAATTGGCGTGGAAATTCAAAAAGAAGTCTATGATTTGGCTAAAAAGTCTATTAATATTAATAAATTAGATAATCAAATTGACATTATCAATGCTGATATTAATGATATTTATAGTCAATTTGAAACAGAATCATTTGATGTTATTACTTGTAATCCACCTTTTTTTAAAATAAATAAACAATCCAATTTAAATAAAAGTGATTACAAAACGATTGCTCGTCATGAAATAAAACTAAATTTGGATGATATTTTTAAAATAGGGAGAAAACTACTTAAAAATAATGGGTATATTGCGATTGTTCATCGTCCAGAACGATTATTAGAAATCATTACGACAATGCGCAAATATAACATCGAACCAAAAAGAATCCAATTTATTTATCCTAAAACTAACATGGATGCTAATATTTTGCTAGTTGAAGGAACCAAAAATGGTAAAGAAGGTATTAAAATTTTACCTCCTATTTATACCCATTTAGATAATGGTGAATATACAAATCAAATAAAAAAATATTTTGAATGAAGGTGATTACTTTGAAACAAAAGAGTTACGATGAAAAACCGACTTTATTTCTAATAGCCACACCGATTGGCAATATGGATGATATTACTTATCGGGCGATTGAAACACTAAGAAATGTGAGCGTCATTTTTGCCGAGGATACAAGAATTACTAATCAACTCCTAACTAAATTTCAAATTAAAAATAAACTGATTGCCAGTCATCAATATAATGAAAAAGAAAATATTGAAAAACTCCTAAACTACTTAAGTAACAATGAAAATGTTGGTTTAGTTACTGATAGGGGGACCCCTATTATTAGTGATCCTGGCTATTATTTAGCTAAAGCTGCTATTGAAAATAGCTATAATGTTGTATCAATTCCAGGAGCAACAGCTTTTGTATCAGCCTTAATAACTTCTAATATTGAGCCGTTACCATTTACTTTTTTAGGTTTTTTAAACAGTAAAAGTAGTAAAAGAAAAAAAGAATTAGAAAATTTAAAGAACTACAATACGACTTTAATCTTTTATGAATCACCTCATCGAATAATCGAAACTTTAAACGATATGTTAGAAATATTGGGAAATAGAAATTGTAGCATTTCCCGGGAAATAACCAAGAAATTTGAAGAAATTTATCGTGGTTCTATTAGTGAGATAGTCTCCGAAATTGATGTTTTAAAAGGTGAATTCGTCATCGTTGTTGAGGGTAACAAAAATGTCAACCAATTTTCTAATTTGACGATAATCGAACACGTTAATTTATATATCAAAGAAGGTCTTGATGTAAAAGAAGCAATAAAAAAAGTTGCTAAAGATCGCCAACTTAATAAAAACGAAGTGTATAGCGAATATCATAAAAGAGGTGAATAAGATGAAACTAATTGTCGGATTGGGAAATAAAGGAAACGAATATAAAAATACTCGCCACAATGTCGGATTTATGGCTTTAGATGAATATTTAAAAAAATATCATCTAGAACTTAATAAGTCTAAATTTGATGGTTTATATTGCGAGACTAATATCAATGGTGAGAAAGTAATACTACTTGAACCTCAAAAGTATATGAATTTATCAGGAGATGTTATTACTAAATATGTTAACTATTTTAAAATAGACATTAGTGATATTTTAATTATTCACGATGATATGGATTTAGAAATAGGAACATATAAAATACGGTATAAGGGTGGTCCTGGCGGACATAATGGTTTGAAAAATATTGAAAGTAATTTAAAAACTGATGAATATAAAAGAATAAAAATTGGCATATCAAAAAATAATATTGATATGATTGATTATGTATTAGGTAAGTTTAGCAGTGACGAATTAGCTAAACTTAATACAGTAATTAAAATTATACCAGATATTATTAACGATTTTGTTAGTTTATCTTTCGAAAATTTAATGAATAAATATAACTAGATACCGAAAGTATCTTTTTTGGCTTGGAGGTGAATAAGATGAGTATTTTTAATAAGTTATTCAATAATTATGATGCACAAGAAATAGGCGGTTTAACTGATGAATTAAAGTGTATTTATATTAATAATTGTTACCAAAACAACTATATTTTAGTTGTCTGCAATAGTTTATATGAAGCTAATAAATTTTATCAAACTCTGAAAAACTATAATGATGATGTTTATTTTTTCCCAATGGATGATTTCATGACCAGTGAAGTCTTAGCTATATCACCAGATTTTAAAATGACTCGTTTAGAAACATTAGATAGCATCGTGAAGAATAAAAAAGGAATAGTTGTTACTAACTTAATGGGATATTTAAGATTTTTGCCTACAAAAAACAATTTTATTAATAGCTATATCAGGTTAAAGGTTGGTGATAATTTTGACATTAAATCTTTAACCCAAAAATTTTATAATATTGGTTATGAACGTGATATAACTGTTAACAAAACTGGCGAAATGGCCATTAGAGGCTATGTTTTAGATATTTTTCCTATCAATTACAATAACCCGATTAGAATTGAATTTTGGGGTGATGAAATCGAATCAATTAGATTTTTCGATATCAATACCCAATTAACTATCAATACTGTTCAACAAGTTGAAATAGTACCTAATTCAGAATTTTTAATTGATAAAGACATCGATTTCGAATATAATCATCGTGATTTAATCAAATATGGTAGTTCAAATATATATGAATATATGAAAGGTTTTTTGTTTTATAATGAGTTAGATGATATTAAAGTTGGTTATCAAAATTTATTAGAAGAGGTTTTAGACTATAATATTAGTAATAATTTAAAAGATGTTAAATATTTTAATGATTTTCCAGCTTATAATTCAATCGATTTGTATCAAAAAGACACATTAGAAACTAATTATAATTCATACAAATTAGAAGATAAATTTATGAATACTGAAGTAATGAAAGATATATTAACTAAGTATTCTAAAACTAAAACAGTTATTATTTGTGTTTCTAATAGATATCAAGCCAATAAGATAATCGATGAGATTGATTGCGTTTTCACTAATATCGATGATATATATGATAAGAAAATAAATATTGTTATTTTTAATATTAATGAAGGTTTTATTTTTAATAATTATGTTTTTATTAGTGAAAATGAAATATTCAACAAAAATAGTAAAATTGTTCCTTATAAAACAAACTTCAAATATGGAACGAGAATTAAAGATATTACTAAGTTAGAAATAGGTGATTATATTGTCCATAATATTCACGGAATCGGTCGTTACTTAGGGATGAAAACGATCACTAAAAATGGTTTAAATAAAGATTATCTCCAATTAGAATATAAAGGGGGAGACAAATTATATATTCCGGTTGAAAAAATGGAAATGATTAGCAAATATAGTTCTAAAGAAGGATACGAACCCAAATTAAATAAATTAGGTACTACTGAATGGACGAAAGTTAAATTAAAAGCTAAAGCAAAAGCAAAAGATATAGCTAATGAATTACTCAAACTATTTGCTTTAAGACAATTAAGTTCTGGCTTTAAATTTAATGTCGATGATGAGAATCAAATTCAATTTGATCGCGAGTTTCCTTATGAAGAAACTCCTGACCAATTAAAAGTTTGGGAAGAAATAAAAAAAGATATGGAAAGCCCTCATCCGATGGATCGTTTATTATGTGGTGATGTCGGATATGGTAAAACTGAAATTGCTTTTAGAGCAGCTTTCAAAGCTATTTTATCGGGAAAACAAGTCGCACTATTATGTCCAACGACTATTTTATCTAATCAACACTATCTTAATGCTTTAGACCGCTTTAAATCTTTTCCGGTTAATATTAGATTAGTGAATCGTTTTGTTACACCTAAAAAATTTAAAGAAATTATTCAAGAGGTTAAAGAAGGTAAAGTAGATTTTGTAATAGGTACACATAAGTTACTTAATGATGAGATTGTCTATAAAGATTTAGGATTATTGATAATTGATGAAGAACAAAGATTTGGTGTGACACATAAGGAAAAAATAAAGAAATTAAAAAACAATATTGATGTTTTAACTTTATCAGCAACACCAATACCTCGTACTTTACAGATGTCATTATCTGGTATTCGTGGTTTATCTACGATTGAAACACCACCAAGTAATCGTTATCCAGTTCAAACTTATGTTGTTTCATATAATAAAAAGTTAATTAAAGATGCTATTTATAAAGAATTATCGCGTGATGGTCAAGTATTTTTACTTTATAATCGAATTGAGAATATGACTAGTAAATTACAGGAAATATCTTCTTTAGTTCCCGATGCTAAAGTAGTTTGTGCACATGGAAGAATGAATAAACTAGAATTAGAAGATATTATGTTAAAATTTATTAACAAAGAATTTGATGTTTTATTGTGCACAACAATTATTGAAACAGGTATTGATATTCCCAATGTTAATACTTTGATAGTAATTGATGCTGATAAATTTGGTTTATCACAATTATATCAGTTACGAGGTCGGGTTGGTCGAACGAATAAGATTGCTTATTGTTATTTAATGTATGATAATAGCAAAATACTATCCGAAATAGCACATAAAAGACTAACTGCGATTAAAGAATTTACTGAATTAGGTAGTGGTTTATCGATAGCAATGCGTGATTTATCATTAAGAGGAGCAGGCGATTTTTTAGGTAGTGAACAAGCTGGTTTTGTCGATAGTGTAGGAATTGAATTATTTACTCAATTATTGAAACAAGAAATCGATAAATTAAGAGGTATCGATGTTGCTGAAGAAGAAGATCAACAACCGCTAATTGAAGTAGATACATATATCGATGATAGTTATGTTAAAGAAGAAGAACTAAAAATTGAAATTCATAAAAAAATAAATGAAATTGACAGTTACGATAGATTGATAACTATTCAAAAAGAATTAGAAGATCGTTTTGGTAAAATATCTGATAAAATATTAATTTATATGTATGAAGAGTGGTTTGAAGCATTAGCTAACAAATTAAAAATAAAAAGGGTTAAACAAACTAATCATACTGTAGAAATAATATTAGATAAGGAAATATTAAAAAATGTTAATGGCGAGCAATTATTTTTAGAAACATTAAAAATAAATAATAATTTTAGTTTTAAGACGTTAGGAAATAATTTAATTATTGTTTTAAAAATTAACAATTTAGAAAAACATTTTATTTATTATTTAATTGATTTATTATTTGTTATTGACAAAGCGAAAAAATAGTTTTTTATTAATATAAATAAAAATACCTTTTTTTAAAACGTATATTATTTAGCATAAAAAAATTAAGTATATTCTTGTTAATTTTTAACAAAATATACTTGAGGTGAAATATGAAAACAACAGGAATAATAAGAAGAATTGATGAACTTGGTCGAATTGTTATCCCTAAAGAAATAAGAAGAAGTTTAAGAATAAAAGAAAGTGAGAGTATTGAAATATTTATTGATGATGAAAGTATTATTTTAAAAAAATATTCTATAATCAAAAATTTAAACGATTTTGCCCAAAATATGGCAGATGCAATTCACTCATTTATTGATCATAGTGTGATAATAACCGACAATGACAGCATTTTAGCTGCTTCTGGACAACTAAAAAAAGATTTGTTGGGTAAAAATATTGGTGTCGATTTAGAAAGTAAATTAACAAGAAGAGAGGAAATGTTAGAAAAACATAAAAAAAACATTAAAATAACAAATGAAGATTTAGAATGTACTTATGCAGTATCACCAATAATTATAAATGGTGATACAATTGGTTTGGTCATGATAATTAGTAATGAAAATCCGGTTGATGAATTGGATTTTAAATTAGTGCAAATTGCTTCAAAGTTTTTTAGTAATCATCTAGAATAATGTAAAGTTGCGTAAAATGTCGCTATTTGTTAACTAAAAACATTTTCATATCTAGATAATGTATGTTATATTAGTATTGTTGCGAAAGAATAGAAGGGAAAACTAATATGAACACAAGTAATTCGGATTTTGCGTCGCTAATCTTATTACTGATACCAGTATTTATAGCAATAACTGGACTAATATCAAATTTTAACTTAGTCGATCTGATTTATTTAATTTTAGTTGGTGTTGTGTTTTTAAGGTGTTATTTTAAAATGAGAAAACAAAAGATTTAAAGTTTTCTTTTTTTGTTGTATAATTGATTCGGAGGGGAATTATATGATTGATACGCATTGTCATGTCCTAAATGAATATTATAATAACATAGAAGAAGTAATAGAAAAAATGAAAGATAATATAATTATCATAAGTGGTACTAATGATAAAAATAATAGAGAAGTTATCGAATTGTGTAAAAAATATAAAAATGTTTATGGCACCATTGGTATTCATCCAACTGAAATAGATAAGATTACAGATTATAGTTATCAAATAATCATTGATAATATTACCAACAATAAGATTGTTGGTATAGGTGAAATAGGACTAGATTATTATTGGAATAAAGATGAAAAAGAAAAACAAAAAGAGATTTTTATCAAACAACTTGATATAGCTCAAAAATATAATAAGTCAGTGGTTATCCATAGCCGTGAAGCTATTGGCGATATTTATGAAATACTAAAGGATTATCCTCATTTAAAAAAAGATATACATTGTTTTACTGGAAGTATCGAAATGGCAAACAAGTTTATTAATATCGGTTGTAAGTTAGGAATCGGTGGTGTTTTGACATTTAAGAATAGCAAATTAAAAGAAGTTATAAAAGAAATTCCAATCCAAGCAATACTGCTTGAAACAGATAGCCCTTTTTTGACACCTGAACCATTCAGAGGTAGAAAAAACGAACCATATAATGTCATGTATGTAGCCAATAAAATAGCCGAAATTAAAGGTATTTCAGTTGAAGAAGTTTTCAAACAAACAACCTTAAATGCTGTTGACCAATTTGACTTAAGTATATAAATGTGATAAAATTTATTTACTAATCAAAATTGAGGTGAATTTGATGAATTTTTATTTACTAAGTTTATTTGGTAAATGGATAAATTTAGGAATACTGTTTTTTATGTCGCTATTTGGTTTTGAAATAAGTGAAGAAAATAAAGATATAAATAACGTAAATATTGATAAAAGTATAAATGTTGTTACTAATGTAATTGAGCATGATACAATTAGGATATATGACAGCTCTATTCCTAGTAATATAACCAAGATTATTACCGAAGGAAAAGATGGCATAGCTTATCAAAATGAGGATGAGGAGATTGTTGTCTTAGAAACTGCTGTGGATGAAGTTGTGGCTATTGGTACCGGCAAAAATGGTCAATACACTGGTGTAATAACAGGTTATGGTCCTGATTGCGAGACATGTTCTGGCCTTGGATATGTTTATTGTCAAACCAAGGATAATAAAGATTTTAATTTAATAAATGATGGTATCTATTATGATGATGATGAATATGGCGAAGTACGTGTTTTGGCGGCGGCTACTGCTGAATTTCCTTGTGGGACAATCGTTCAAGTAGATAGTTCTAATTTAGGAAATTTTATTGGCATTGTCATGGATACAGGCTATGATATGCGCCGTCATTTACAAGAAGGAATATATCATTTTGATGTAGCTTTTGAAACAGAAAAAGATGACGCTGTACCAAAGGCTACCAATATGACGGGCACTGTTAAGTTTGACGTTCAAAGATGGGGATGGTAATCCCTGTTTTTTATTGAATTGTTAGAATTGAAATGATATAATTTACTTGTTGGCAACTATTATTGAAAATCTAAAAGTAAATTTTAAATGATAAATGAGATAAGTCGAAAGGATGAGTTTATGCAGTATTCACCTAAAAAAACAAAAGAAATATTAGAAAATCAAAATATTGTATTGAAAAAAAATTTTGGTCAAAATTTCATAATTGATGAAAATATTATCGATATGATTATAAAAAAAGCAAATATTGACAAAGATACATTAGTTTTAGAAATAGGTCCTGGTGTAGGAGCTTTAACTTATAAATTAGCGCAAGAGGCTCAGAATGTTTTATGCTATGAAATCGATACCACCTTAAAACCGGTATTAGAAAGCAATTTAAAAGAATTTAGTAATGTCAAGATAATCTATAATGATTTTTTAAGCGAAAATGTACCCTTGGAAATCTGGAAATATAAATTTAAAAAGCTATATGTGGTAGCAAATTTGCCATATTATATTACAACACCAATTTTAGTAAAAATAATTGAATATAAACTTCCATTAGACAAAATTATTGTAATGGTACAAAAAGAAGTGGGCAATCGGTTTAAGGCGAAACCTAACAGTAAAGACTATAGTTCTTTATCCGTTTATTTAAACTATTATTTTGAAATAAAAAAAATTTTAGATGTTAGCCGTAATGTTTTTATTCCAAAACCTAATGTCGATAGCATAGTGGTAGAATTTGCCAAAAAAGACCACTCTTATTTAAAGAATGAACAAATATTTTTTAAGTTAGTTAAAGATAGCTTTAAACAAAAAAGAAAAAATTTAAGAAATAATTTAAAAGGTTACGATTTAAATAAAATTGAAGAAATTTTACGAAAATATAATTTAGATTTAACGGCTAGAGCTGAACAACTTGATATCGATATATTTATTGATATTGCTAATAATATTTAACATTGTTCTTTATCAATAAAACCCTAATATACTTTAAATAGGTGATATAATGCTTAAAGTAATTGATAGTATATTATGGGCCATAGCTACAGCAATGATAGTTTATGCTGGCATTTACTATACTTTTAAACTTAAATTTGTTCAATTTAACATTAAACAGATGATCAAAAATATTAAAAAAAAGAGTAATACCGTTATTACTCCTTTTGAGTCTTTAATGATGGTGTTAGGAGGAAGAATTGGTGTAGGCAGTATTGCTGGCATTGCTTTAGCCATTTGCCTTGGGGGAATTGGCTCTATTTTTTGGATGTGGATAATTGGATTTATTTCAGCAAGTAATGTTTTTGCTGAAACAGTTTTAGGTGTAAAATACAAAGAAAAAGATGAAGAAAAGATATATAAAGGTGGACCTAGCTATTATTTAAAAAACGGATTAAATGATAAGAGATTAGGTAGATTGTACGCATATATTATTGTAATTAGTCAAATTGTTGGTTTTTTGAGTATTCAATCTAATACAATTACAAATTCTATAACTAATTTTTTAAATATACAACCGATTATAATTGGATTAGTTATTATGATGTTATCACTTTTTATATTTAGTAGAGGTGTTAAGAGAATCTTTAAGGTTTCTTCTAAACTAGTTCCTATTATGACTCTTATTTATTTAATTACATCAATATTCATTATTTTTAACAATTTAAATTTGATTCCATTTGTGTTAAAAGCGATCGTAAAAGAGGCTTTTAATTTTCAAGCTTTAGGCTTTGGATTAGTTGGAACTATAATTGTAGGAATTCAAAGGGGAATATTTTCTAATGAAGCGGGGTTAGGAACAGGTGCTATAGCGGCTTCCACAGTTGAGACAGATTTTCCTGTTAGTCAAGGATATGTTCAAATAATTGGGGTTTATATTACTACTTTCCTAATTTGTACAGCTACAGCTTTAGTTATTTTGACTTCGGATGTTACAATTATGTCAAGTAATTTAAATGGAATTGAAATAACGCAAGATGCTTTTATTTATCATATTGGTAATTTCGGTAATATAATTGTCATTTTATCAATTATTTTATTTTCATTTTCGACGATTTTATCGGGATTTTATGATGCTCAATCAAATTTAAAATTTTTAACTAAAGTTAATAATAAAAAAAGTTTTTTATTAAAATTCATTAGTTGCGTTGTATTATTAATGAGTTCTATCATATCGGCGAATCTTATCTGGCAAGTGGTAAATATATTAACTGCGATTTTAGCTATTATCAATATATATGCGATTATGAAATTGAAAAAAGATGTAATATTCGAATTGAGAAGATATAAGGAATGTGATAAAATGAAGTAGGTGTTAGTTATGATTAATAAGAATTGGGATATAATTTTAAAAGATGAATTAAAAAAAGATTATTTTAAAAAATTAGGCGTATTTGTAAAAAATGAATATAAAAATAAAATATGTTATCCACAGTATAAAGATATTTTTAATGCTTTAAGATATACAGATTATGATGGGGTAAAAGTAGTAATATTAGGTCAAGATCCTTATCATGGAGAAAATGAAGCACATGGATTATCATTTTCAGTTAGAGATAATGTTAAACGTCCACCTTCATTAGCAAATATATTTAAAGAATTAGAAAATGATTTAGGTATAAAAAAAATGAACAATGATTTAACTAATTGGGCTAAACAAGGTGTATTATTATTAAATAGTATTATGAGCGTTGTAAAGGATACTCCTTTATCTCATAAAGAAAAAGGTTGGGAAATATTTACAGATAATATTATAAAACTATTAAACGAAAGAGAAGAACCAATTGTGTTTATTTTATGGGGTGGATATGCAAGGAGTAAGAAAAAATTAATAACTAATAAAAATCACTATATTGTTGAATCAGTTCATCCTTCACCTCTATCAGCTTATAATGGCTTTTTTGGTAGTTGTCCTTTTTCTAAAACAAATAATTTTTTAATAAGTAAAAATATTATACCGATTGATTGGAGTAAGTAGTCTAAAAAATTCTTTTACAAATATATTTTTGTAGGAGGATTTTTTAATGCTAGTAATTATAATTGCGATTAGTCTTAGTATGGATGCTTTTTCTTTAGCTTTGGCGTATGGTACTTTAAATTTAAATAAAAAAGACATATATAAATTGTCTTTAACAGTTGGAGTTTATCATTTTATTATGCCATTATTAGGTTTGTTTTTAGGTAATATTATATTAAAATATATAAATAACCCTAATATAATAGTTTTTATTATTTTATTTATCATTGGTATTCAAATGATTTATGAAACATTTAAAGAAGAAGATATTAAAAATATTGTTAGTTTTAAACAAATGTTATTATTTGGTTTAGCTGTAAGCGTTGATAGTTTCTCAGTAGGTATTGGCTTAAATGTTATTAGTAAGAATTATTTATATTGTTCTACAATATTTTCTTTATTTAGCTTATCTTTTACTTATTTAGGATTAATACTAGGTAAAAAAATAAATAATATTATAGGTAAAACATCTACCATAATTGGTGGCTTAATATTAATAATTATTGCATTTATGTATTTAATTTAAATTCTTTAGTTTTAGAAATTTCTTCAATGTTTTTATTTGATAAATAATCTAATTTTAATTTAATTATTATTGTAGGTACTTTATATAAATCAGCTAAATATTCTATTTTAAAAATATCATTTATAACATTATCAATTCCTCCCATTAAGTTTATATATCTATTAATACTTTCAGTTGGAACTAAAAGATGCATTGCAAATTCACATACTTGTATCTCTTTTTTTTCATCTTCTGTTAGTTCCGTTTTAAGTCCAAGACTATATTTTATCCATATTTTCATTGGAATTTTTGCCA
Source organism: uncultured Bacilli bacterium (assembly GCA_944332645.1). Taxonomy (GTDB): domain Bacteria; phylum Bacillota_I; class Bacilli_A; order RF39; family UBA660; genus Faecisoma. The sequence continues at coordinate 92,293 of CALVKK010000001.1, read as the reverse complement.
TAAATATCTCCTTTCTGTCCGTATAATATAACACATTTTTGACATACATAATATTAAAATTATTGATTTTATAATAAAAAATATATATAATTAAATTGGTGATAGAATGTTAGTTAATATGAAAGAAATGCTTAATAAAGCCGATAGTGGGAAATATGCCGTACCACAATTTAATATAAATAATTTAGAATGGACAAGGTTTATTTTAGAAGAATGTCAAGAATTAAATAGCCCAGTTATATTAGGAGTTAGTGAAGGTGCTATTAAATATATGGGTGGATATAAGACAGTTTCTAATCTAGTTAAATCTTTAATTAGTGATTTAAACATAACAATTCCTGTTGCTTTGCATTTAGATCATGGAAGTAGTTATGAAAGTTGCGTTAAAGCTATTGATAATGGATTTACTTCAGTTATGATCGATGCATCAAAATATCCTTTAGAAGAAAACATAAATATAACTAAACAAGTTGTTTTATATGCTAAAGATAAAAATGTAACAGTTGAAGCAGAAGTAGGAGCAGTTGGTGGAGAAGAAGATGGTGTTGCTAATGAACTAGCCTATGCCAAAATAGAAGATGCAGTAAAATTAGTTGATAGCACTAATATTGATTTTCTAGCTCCAGCTTTAGGTAGTGTTCATGGAATTTATAAAGGAAAACCAAAACTAGATTTTATAAGAATGGAAAAAATCCATAAATTAGTTAATATACCCTTAGTTTTACATGGTGGTTCAGGCATACCAGATGATTTGATACAGAAAGCAATTAGTTGTGGTATATGCAAAATCAACATTAATACTGAATTGCAAATTGCTTGGAGTCAAGGTGTAAGACAATTTTTACAAGTAAATCAAAAAGTGTATGACCCACGCAAAATTATAAAAGCTGGTGAAAAGGCAATGAAAGAAATGATCAAAGAAAAAGTTATTCTATTTGGTAGTAATGATAGGGCATAAATGAGAAAAATACATACAAATATAGTAGTGGAGGATGTTTATGAAAAAAATAAAGATAAATGGAGCAAAGGAATTAAGTGGAACAATTAAAATAAGTGGTGCTAAAAATAGCGCTGTTGCGTTAATTCCTGCTTCTTTGTTATCTGATGGAATCGTAACAATCGATAATGTTCCTAATATTTCTGATATTGATGCCTTAAGTGAAATATTAGAATATCTAGGTGCAAAAGTTTCAAGAGATAATGAAAGAATTATTATAGATCAAATAAACTTAGAAAACAAAGAGATACCTGAAGCAAAGGCAAAAAAATTGCGAGCTTCATATTATTTTATGGGAGCTTTGTTAGGAAAGTATAAAAAAGCAGAAATTTATTTTCCAGGTGGTTGCTCGATTGGTGATAGACCAATAAATTTACATTTAAAAGGTTTTGAAGCTTTAGGTGCTAAGATTGAAGAAGATGGAAATAAATACTTAATAACGGCTGAAAATTTGAAAGGAAATAATATATATTTGGATGTTCCAAGTGTCGGAGCTACTATCAATATAATGTTAGCTGCAGTAAAAGCGAAAGGTCAAACTGTAATCGACAATGCTGCCAAAGAACCAGAGATTGTCAATGTTGCAACTTTTTTGAATAATATAGGAGCTAAAATAACAGGAGCAGGAACTAGTGAAATAAGAATAACGGGAGTATCACGTCTTAATGGTGGTTTTACTGAAGTTATTCCTGATCGAATTGAAGCAGGAACTTATGCTATTGCTGGAGCATTGGTGGGTAACAAATTAAGAATAGATAATATAATTCCAGAGCATATAGAGTCTTTAATTTTAAAATTAAAGGAAATGAGAATACCTTTAGAAGTATATGATGATTACATGATAATATCTACAGCTAAAAATATAAAACCTGTAGATATCAAAACATTAGGATATCCGGGTTTTCCCACTGACCTCCAACAGCCCATAACGACTTTATTAGTTGGCTGTAATGGTGTTTCAGTGTTAGAAGAAACTATATATGAAAATAGATTTCAAAATGTAAAATACTTGAATGAAATGGGTGCTGATATAATTATTGATGAATCAAAAATATACATTAATGGACCGAAAAACTTAATTGGTAAAGAAGTGACAGCTACTGACTTAAGGGCAGGCGCTTGTTTGGTTTTAGCAGGATTAAAAGCCAGTGGTACTACTGTTATAAACGAAGTTGATCATATTTTAAGAGGATATGAAAATATAATTAATAAACTTAAAAATGTTGGTGCTGATATTAGTTTACTCGATGAATAATTTGGTTAATATATAATATAATTAAGTAGAATAATCTACTTTTTTTAGGGGGAAATATGAAAAAAATATTAACTATAATTATTATTGCTTTATCAGTATTTTTAATTTATTTAGGTTTTAAGGACAAAGACATATATTACTTATCTTTAGGCGATTCTTTAGCGAATGGTATGAATACTTATGGTACTAATGATTACGGTTATACTGATTATGTAATAGACTTTCTAAAAAGTGAAGGAAAATTAGATAACTTTGTTAATTTGGCCAAAAATAATAATCGCAGTATCGATATAATTAAAGAAATTGAAGAGAATATAAAAATAACTGTTGAAGGAAAAGAAAGAACATTGCAAAATGCTTTGATTAAAGCAGATGTTGTCACGATTTCGATAGGGATGAACGATTTGTTTAGTAACATTACTTTTAACAATGATTTTGGGATAAATGATTTATATGACAAATTTGATGAAGTAACAGCAGATATTGAAAAATTGTTTAAGTTAATTAGAGATTATTGTAAGAAAGAAGTAATGTATATTGGTATTCATAATTATTTGGGTGAAGAAGAATTAAACGAATTTTTTGACTATGCTAATGTGAGAATGAAAAACATAGCGCAAAATTATAATATAAAATATATAGACATTTATGAAGATTTTAAGAATATAAAATATTTTGACAGTGCAAATACTTATTTTCCAAACAAACAAGGGTATGAATTGATTTCACAAAAGATAATAGAAACAATTAAAAAAGAAATTTATAATTAAAGAAGAAATTATAAAAAATACTTGCTTTTTATTATTTATATTTGTTATAATATAGGAGCATTAAATTTCTATGACTTAATTTTGTCATGGCGGAAGGAGATATAATTATGAAAAAGGGAATTCATCCAGAATATATGGAAACGAAAGTTACTTGTGCTTGTGGCAATAGTTTTACAGTAAACTCTAATAAAAAAGAAGTGCACCTAGAGGTTTGCGATAAGTGTCATCCATTCTTTACTGGAAAACAAGGAACTGCTACAAAAACTGGACGTGTTGAAAAATTCAATCGCAAGTATGGACTTAATCAAGATAAAACTGCTTAATTGCAGTTTTTTTCTTTTTAATTGCATTATCGTGTTATAATTAAAATATAGATATTAGAAAGGAGATAATTTTGAAAATAAAACTGTGACAAATTGTTACCAGTTGTCACTAAAGTAATTTAAATTATAAATTTGAAGAGGTGATAGAATGAAAATAGGAATAGCAAGTGATCACCGTGGCGTGATTTTAAAAGAAAAAATAAAAAAATATTTAAATGCTGATTACCAAGTAATCGATTATGGAACCAATTCGATTGAAAGTGTCGATTATCCACAATATGCTTATAAAATTGGTGAAGCAATCAAAGATAAAAAAATAGATCGAGGTATTTTGATTTGTGGTACAGGAATTGGAATGAGTATTGCATGTAATAAAGTTCGTGGAATAAGATGTGCTAAAATTAATGAATTAGAAGAAGCAATATTAGCTAGAAGTCATAATAATATTAATGTTATAGCATTAGGAGAGAAAACACAAAATTATAAGGAAATTATAAAAGCTTTTTTAACTACAAATTTTTCAAATGAAGAAAAACACAAAAGACGAGTAGAAATGATTGATAACTATGACAATTAAAACAATTTTGTATTTGATTGTGTTTCCTTTTTCTCTTCTTGCTTTAGACAGTATAAATATTCAAAATGTGTTTAAGAAAAATCGTTATTATCAAGCCAGAATTTTATTTGTGTTTTTAGCAATGAGTTTGTCGTATTTAGTCGTTAACTTTTTTTATGATTTTTTTATGACAACGCGTATAATTTAGTATAGATAGCAGTATTTTAATATTGGGGATGATATTATGAAAAGAATACTGCTTTTAACTTGTTTAATTATATTGATACCATATTTAGTTGTCAATTTTTTTATAAAAGATAATGAAATTAAATTTAAATATACATCTAATATGGTTGTTCGTGTTAAACAAGAAGAAACTGATGAAATTATTAAAGTACCTTTTGAAGAATATATAGTTGGTGTCTTGGCTGGTGAAATGCCAATATCTTTTAATATTGAAGCTTTGAAGGCACAAGCAGTAGCTGCTCGCAGTTATGTTATGAAAAAAATGGAATATAACAAAAATAAAGAATATGATGTAGTTGATACAGTAATGAATCAAGTGTATTTAGATGATGAATATTTAAAGAGTGTGTGGAAAGATGATTATATTGATAATATCAACAAAATTAAGAAAGCAGTTTTAGAAACACATAACGAATATTTAGAATATGATGGTGAAGTAATCGATGCTATGTTTTTTTCAACTAGTGTTGGATATACAGAAAATAGTGAAGAGGTATTTACAAACAAATTGCCTTATTTACAAAGTGTGAGTTCAACATGGGATGAAATTTCACCAGTTTATGAAGTAAATTATACTTTTAGTCTTGAGGATTTTTATAGTAAGTTAGGTATATCATATCAACCGACAATTAAGTTGGAAACGATTGAAACTACTAGTACAGGAAGAACAAAAAAAATTAAAATTAATGATGTTTTTTTTGATGGGAATACAGTGGTTAATAAACTAAATCTAAAATCTAATTATTTTACAATTCGACAAGACGATCAAAATGTATATATAACTACTAAAGGTTATGGTCATGGCGTTGGAATGAGTCAATATGGAGCTCAAGCTATGGCGTTAAAAGGTTATAAATATGATGAAATATTAAAGTATTATTATCAAGGTACAACAATAAAAAAAATTTAAAAAAATGTATAAAATTTTCATATTTGCTCAAACTTAATATAGAGGTGAAATATGAAAAAACGTAGATTAAAAAAAGCTGTTGTTTATGTATTTTATGCTTTATCATTTGTCACTGTAATTGGAACAGTGTATTTACTTGAATCGATTTCATCACAATCTAAACTTCAAGATAATTCAACTTATGTAAATGATGTTATAATTGAGGAAGAATTGCCAGTTGTAAATGCAAAAAATATTATAACTAGACCTTATTTAGAAGATGAAATAGTTATTGTAAGACATTTTTATGACTATAAAGGAACAGAAGACGAGCAAAAAGATTCATTGATCTATTACGAGAATACTTATATTCCAAATAGTGGAATAGATTATCAAGGTAAAGAAGCATTTGATGTTGTTTCTGTTTTAGATGGACAAGTTACTAAAGTTATGGAAAATAATTTATTGGGTAAGATAGTAGAAATTACTCATGCAGATAATCTGGTAAGTGTCTATCAAAGTTTAGGAGAGGTGCTAGTAAATGAGGGGGATTCTGTGTTGCAAGGACAAGTAATTGGTAAAAGCGGAGAGGCTAATATTTCTAAGGATTTAGGTAATCATCTACACTTTGAACTAATTCATAATGGTGTTAATGTAAATCCAGAAAATTATTATGATAAACAATTGAATGATTTATAAGAGTTTTAATACTCTTTTTTAGGTATATTTATCAATTTGAAAGATATATTTAATTAAGAGGTGTTATATGAATAAAAGCATCGTAAAAAGAGTGTTGGAAGAATCTAAATACATTATTAAAACTAACAGAACAGTAAGAGAGATTGCTAAAGTTTTTAACGTTAGTAAAAGTACTGTTCATAAAGATTTGCATGAGCGATTAAATGACATAGATTATGATATTTTTTTAAAGGTCGAAAAAATTCTTAAATTTCACACTGATGTAAGGCATATAAGAGGAGGAGAATCGACCAAAAGAAAGTATTTAAATTTAAATAGTTAATGTAAAAAAATGGTAAAAGATATGGTATAATATTTAAAGGAATGAGAGTGATAAAATGTTTGCAAAAGATATCGGAATCGATTTGGGAACGGCTAATGTATTAATTTATGTTAAAGGACAAGGAATAGTATTAAATGAGCCTAGTGTTGTAGCGATTGACGCTGAAACAAAAAAACCTTTAGCCGTTGGTAGTGAAGCAAGAGAAATGTTAGGACGTACTCCTGGTTCGGTTATAGCAATTAGACCGATGAAAGATGGAGTAATTGCCGATTTTGAAATTACCGAAGTAATGTTAAATCATTTTATCCGCAAAATAAATGGAAAGAGTTTTTTGTCACGTCCTAGAATTTTAATCTGTTGTCCTTCTAATATAACGCAAGTTGAAAAAAATGCGATTAAGGAAGCTGCGGAAAGGACTGGTGCAAAAAAAGTATTTATTGAAGAAGAACCTAAAGTGGCTGCAGTGGGTGCAGGGATGGATATTTCTAAACCAAGTGGTAATATGGTAATTGATATTGGTGGTGGAACCACGGATATTGCAATTTTATCATTAGGAGGAATAGTTACCAGTTCATCTATAAAAATTGCTGGTAATATTTTCGATGCTGATATTATGAAATACATTAAGGATAAGTATAAACTTTTGATTGGTGATCGTACAGCAGAGGAAATTAAAATAAGCATTGGAACAGTTTATAGTGGAAATAAAAAAGACAAAATGGAGGTTAGAGGTCGTGATCTGGTGACAGGGTTACCTCATACTATTACTTTGTGTTCAGATGAAGTAGAAGAAGCATTACGAGAAAGTGTATATATAATAATCAATAAAGCAAAAAATGTTTTAGAACAAACTCCTCCAGAATTAGCCGCTGATATTATCGATAAAGGTATTGTAATTACTGGTGGTGGTGCTTTAATTGATGGATTTGATCAACTTTTATCTCATGAATTGAAAGTTCCTGTTTTTATTGCTGAAAGTCCTCTTACATGTGTTGTAGAGGGAACCGGAATTTTATTGGATAATATCCATTTAATTGATAAATAAAACACGTTATTTACGTGTTTTATTTTTTTTTGTCATCAGTTAAACCAACTATGTAATCAACACTAACATTGTAAAATTTAGATAATTTAATCACAAATTCTAGTGGGATTGTATATTGACCTAATTCATATTTTGAATAATATTGTTGAGTAATTCCTAGAAATTTAGCTATATCTTTTTGTAAATAATCGTTATCTACACGCAAATCTTTCAATCTTTTAAAATACATATACTACCTCCATTTTCATAATAAAAATATCATAAATAAGCTTAAATATATTATCTAACACAATAATTTGTGTTAGCATATAGGTGTTGCGAAGAATCTAAATAAAATTTTTAAACTTTGGTAAAATATGTTATAATATTTATGGGATGTGTTTTAATGAACAAAGAATTTTGCGCTTCTGTTTTTGTAGTAGATCCTAATAATTATAAAATTTTACTATGCCATCATCGAAAATTTAATTGTTGGGTTCAGCCAGGGGGACATATAGAAAAAAATGAAACACCAGAAGAAACAGCTTTAAGAGAAACATATGAAGAAACAGGAGTTAGAGTTAAGTTGATTGGCGAAAGATTTCCTCGTGAAGATGATTTTATTAGACCTTTGGGCATTCAAAGGAATAGAGGTAAGGATGGATCGTTACACATTGACATTACATATGTTGGAATACCTTTAAGCCAGGATGATGTTATTGAAGATGAAGAAATTGATCGATATGATTGGTTTTCTTACGAACAATTAGATGAGATTGAAGTTTTTCCTGATATCAAAATTAGTTTTAACTATATTCTAAATAATATACTTAAGTAGGAGGTTTTTAGGGGGATGGAGAAAATTAATACACTTTATGGCGCGTGCGTCGAGTCCTTAGGACTTCTTTTAAATATGCTTGACAGTGATTCTGATTCGATGACTTATGGTGCTGAAGTTTTACGTTTTTTAACAGACGAAAATAGCAAATATGATAATTTGCTATCAGAGGTAGCTTATATTGATTTAACAGAAAACAAATCATTATATAAAAAATTGATGATGCTTATTATCACAAGCGGTTCATATTATTTTGCTTTATATAATATTGATAACAAAATCGAGGAAGAATATTATTATGAACATATTGATGAACTAGAAAAGAAAAATTATCAAGATATTATAAATGAATATCTAAATTGGGAAGATAACATCCATGTCTTTGATTATATTAGTGATTATGTCGAGTTTGTTGATAATGGCGATTTATTTATTAATAAGTGTCAAGAATTAGTTTTAGGTAACAATAAGTTGGATAAGATTATGAAAATTAATCCGCTTGAGGTTTTAAATTATGCCAACTATGTTGATACTGAATCAATGCTAGTAACTGAAAGATTAATTCAAGATTTTATTGATATTTATCGAAGTTCAGACTATATTATTAAGACAGATGAAAAAGGAAATTCAATTTTTTATAAGAATGTAACGGAATATTTAAGAGCCACAATTAATCAACAAATCATTCATAAATATAAAGGTAACAAAGAAAAAATAAAAAAATTTTATAGTTATATATTTTCTAATGTATATGAAAATTTAGTTCTATATTATAGTCTTGACAAAAAATATATGCAAAGCAATTATAATTCCCTTATAAAAGCCTTTGAAGTAGGTGATGTTAATTTTGAATTTTTATATAAAAAGTATTCAGAAGATATAAAGTTTTTCGCAGAAGTCATCAATTTCTTTTTAATTTATAATAATGATGTTTATTTTGGGGAATTATTTGAAAGACGAAATGAATTTAAGAAAAAAGGAAATGTCAAGTTGTTAAAAAAATTAAATCCATACTATGACATTGAAACAGCATACTTTAAAAAAGAAAAAAATAGAAATAATAAAGAGATATAGGCTATTGGCAAATTGATTTTTTCAATAGTCTTTTTAAAAAAGTAGCATGTTTTAAAAACATGCTACTTTTTTAAAATAGAATATATATTGTTAAGATTTTTAAGCATTTTCAATTAATTTAGTGATTATATTTTCGTAACTTAAACCCTTATTCATTATTAATTTTGGGTACATACTCATAGTTGTAAAACCTGGTAAAGTATTAATTTCATTTAAGTAAAGTTTTTTAGTGTTTTTGTCGTACAAAAAGTCTATTCGTGCTAAACCTTTGATATTTAAAATATTAAATACATTTTTAGCATATTCTTTTATTTGTTTTTTTACTGTTTTTGGAATATTTGCTTCTGTTTTTATTTTTGCTTTGTTATTTTGATATTTTGTTTCATAATCATAAAAATCATTATTAATAATTATTTCTCCTACGTCTGAAATAATTAATTTTTTGTCCTCTAAAATAGCACATTCTAACTCTTGAGCATCGATAAATTTTTCAATAATTATTTTTTGGTCATATTTTAGAGCATTTTTAATAGCATCTTTTAGTTGCTTGTTATTCTTAGCAATTCCAATTCCTATGGATGATCCACTACATGCTGGTTTAACTATAACTGGAAAAGGAATAATGACTTTTTCTTTTTTATTATAAATTTGAAAAGGGACTTGGGGAATTTTATAATAGTTTAAAATTTGTTTAGTTCTCTCTTTGTCCATACAAATATAACTAGTTCCACATTTTGAACCTATGTATTTGATATTAAATAAATCTAACATGCCTTGTAATCTTCCATCTTCGCCGTTAGTTCCGTGGGTAATTGGAAAAACAACGTCAAAATTTTTCAAATAATTAATTATATTTGTTATTGGCTTGTTTTGATATAGCCATATGTTATTTTGTGTTATATAAACACAATCGATTAAGTATTTATTTTTATCAATATTTTCTATTATACATTTAGCAGATTCGCAAGAAATATTATGTTCTGGTGAGGATCCACCATATATTAATAATACTTTTTTCATATTAATACCTTAGTTTTTATATTTGTTTAAATAATAATCTCTTAGTTCTTTAAAACGATTGTAATGAACTATTTCTCTTTGCCTTAAAAAAGTAAGAGGAGCTATAACATCAGGATCTTTAGTTTGATTAATTAGCTTTTCATAAGTTACGCGTGCTCTTTGTTCCGCGGCCATATCACTTTCTAAATCAGCCCAGTAATCCCCAGTTGACTCAATGTAAGCTGTCGTGAATGGTACACCACTTGCATCAACGGGAAAGTTAGCATGGTCATGTTGTGTGTAATAACCATTTAATCCATGTTCTTTTAATTCCTCTATGGTTGAATTTTTCATTAATTGTTGAATCATAGTGGCTATCATTTCCCAATGTGCCATTTCCTCCGTTCCTATGTCAGTTAAAAGGGCAAATCCTCTTTCATCTGGCATAGTATATCTTTGATTTAAGTATCTTAAAGATGCTCCTAGTTCTGAATCGGGTCCACCATACTTCAAAAGAGACTAATTGTAAAAAATCGTTAATTCATAAGTGTTTTCGTTAAATTCTATTTTATTAATTAGTTGATGTAGTATGTCATTTTTTTCTCTTATTGAGATGTTTTCATTTAATAGAATTTCGTAAACTTTTTTTCCATTTTCAATTATTTCTTTTTTATGATCGTCTAAATTACTTTCGTTATTATTCGAAAATTCATTTAGCTGTGATTTTAAATATTGTTGTTCTTTTTCTATTTTTATTTTATTTTCTTTATATTCCTCTAAACTGTCAACTCCACTTTGGTAAGCTTCTTTAGCTCTATTTAGTTTTAATTCATTCATTTTAATTTGATTTAAAATTATTGACTTTGTGTCTACCTTTTTTTCGGTTTTTGATTTTTCCACAATATTACTTATTATTCCAGTACTAAAATCTCTTTTTATTTGTTGTATAACTAAATTTTCAACTTCGCTCATTACTAATGTAGTTTGATTAGAACATTGTCCGTGATTGTATCCATTACATCTTAATTTCTTTCTATTGTGTTTTATTAATGTATGACCACATTCTTTACATCTTATAATACCACGCAACCAATAATTAACTTCACTGTCAATTCGTTGATATGGTTTTCTAATTCTAGTTTTTAAAATATTTTGTGTTCTTTCAAATAATTCATTTGAAATTATAGCTTCATGTTTTCCATTAACTATTATACTTTCTTCATTGTTGAAATCCCATTTTGTTTTACCCGTTGGTGTCCATCTTAATTTACCTATATAAACAGGATTAGCTAAAATATAATAAATTGTTCTTGCTTCAAATCTTTTTCCTTTTTTTGTCTTTATATTCATTTTATATAATTGTTTTGCAATATCTAACATAGATTTGTTTTTAATAGTAAATTCTTCATAAATAAATTTTACAATTTGAGATTCACTTTCATTTACTACAAGAATGTTATTTTGCTTATCAACATCGTATCCAAAAGCTGGAGTTGATTGCAGTCCTCCCTTTAGTGCTTTTTCAGTCATTCCACGCTTTACTTCGCCCGAAAGGTTTACAAGGTAATATTCATCAAACCATTCGATAATTCGCTCTATAAGCCCGCCAAATGGACCTGTAGGAAGTGGTTCAGAAACTGATATAATATTTATATTGTGTTTCTTTCTTAATAGAGATTTATATACGATACTTTCTTCTTGATTACGAGCAAATCGGCTGAATTTCCATAAAACAATTGTGTCAAAAGGTTTTTTATCGGCTTTTGCAGTAGCAATCATATTTTGGAATTCAGTTCGTTTAAGTGCGTTTTTCCCCGATATTCCCTCATCTTCTATAAAAATATAATCAATATTTAAATACATATTATTTCTTTCACAATACTCCCAAATTGCTTTTAATTGCGAAATTGGAGAATATTCATCTTGTTTATCAGTTGAAATTCTTATATATGCTCCAGCAATTTTTTCATATATTGTATTATTAAATTTTTGTGATTTAAGCCATTCTTTAAATTCATTTATAACCTGATTCTTCATTATAGCACTTCCTTTTTACTAAATTTTATGCTATAATTGTACATGAAAACACGTACAATTATGCAGACTTGTTTTCGTTGCTACCGTTGCCGCGGTAGTTTTTTTATACAATTTTATTGCATATCAGATTTATTGATAACAAATTTAATTTGATCATCCAATAGACTATCTAAATAGTAAAAATTAAATGTATCTGAATCTTTAACATCATAAGCGATTTGCCCTTTTAATAAATCACCAGACATTATGGAGCCATCTAATTGGCTAGAAATAGCTTCAGTTAATAAAGCATATTTTCCTCTTTCTCCGTTTGAGTCTTTTAAATCAAAACTCATCATAGAAGATATGTTTAACTCTTCAGAACCGTTATTTTCTATTGTTAAATCAATAACTAAAAAATAATCATTTTCAGGCTCTGTATAGCTTTGACATTCTCCGTCATACTCCCAAGAACATTCTCTTTCTAATTTTGTAACAGAATTTATTTTTATTTTTGTATCATTTACTATAGCTGTTTCTGTTAAAGTAAATTCTTTTTTTTCGTTTCCAGACTCATCTTGAGAAACAGTTTCTGTACAACCTGTAATTCCAGCAAGTAAAACCATAGTTAAACCAATCATTAGTAATTTTTTCACTTAATACACCTCCTATCTAACATCTATTTTAAAACTCCCGTACTAGCAAGTTTTAAGCTAATTATATCATTGTAATTAAATATTGAAATAATAATACTTATTAGAGACACTACTATATATATGTGTTAAAATGTTTACTAAGCCAATTAGATATTTTTAAATATAGATGCATATATTAGTATAACAATGATTACCAAAACAAGTGCTAAAATTGCTAATTTTTTAGTTCTATTATCGAAAATTTTTACATTATCTTCATTGCGATATTTTAGATAATAAATGCTGTAATTAATACAATACCATATCATTGCAGGTGCAAAGTTAGGCTCGTAATTTGGAATTATATTAATTCCTATAATTAAGAATATTATAGCCCATACAATACTATTTATAATACAGGTTTTGTTTACATCTTTTGTTGTAAATTCCACATCTTTGTTTAAGACAACGAATTTTACCAAAGGATAAACCATATAACAACTCATTGTAATAAAAAAATCCAAAATAAATATCATAAAAATACACCTCCAATCATACATCTATTTTAAAAATACCTGTACTAGCGTATTTTTAATCAATTTTATTTTCTAATAGGAATTTAATATATCTATTTGCTTCATCATCATGTTTATAATTTTGTCCTTTTCTCTTTTGCTATTCCGATTATTTTAACTGGTAATTGTTCTATTTGTTCTTTATTAAATATTTGTACTTGGTAGTTGCTATTGTATGGCTGCAATACTATACTATCATTTTGAAATAATACCTTTTTAAATGTAGCATCAAATCCATTGACCATAACAGCGCAGTCCTTACCACTTATGACTTCATTTGTTTTTAAGAAAATTACTATATCATCATTATCATATTTGGGGTACATACTATCACCACTAATTTTTAGTCCGTAGTATTCTTTACCGCCTTTAGTCCAATCTTTAGGTATCTCAACATAATCTATTATATCTTGTTGGGCTTCTATAGGTATTCCGGCCTTAATTACACCTAAAACTGGTATTTTTATAGTATTTGATGGTATGTCTACAACATCAGCATTATCGAACCTTAAGTCTGAAATAAGTAATTCAGGTAGCCCAATATTTAATGCGTTAGCAATTTGTTCTACATTGTCAATAGATGGTTTAATTTCTTCTGTTTCCCATCTTGCAATTGTGGTTTGATTTACACCTACCTTTTCAGCCAACTTATTTTGTGATAATCCTTTTTTTTCTCTTAAAAATTTAAGGTTTGAAGAAAAGAAATTAGGCATAGTAATTCCTCCTTTCATATTGATTATATATTATTTTTTTTAAAAAAGCAATAAAAATTATGCTTATTTGCATAAAAAGTATTGACTTCTGCAAATAAGCATAGTATAATGTAGGTAGTTAGGAGGGATAAAGTTGAAAAATACTAGAGAATTAATAGCTGATGAACTTCGTTCTATTAGAGCTAAAGAAAAAATGTCTATTGAAATTGTAGCCGAAAAGGCTGGTATTAATAAAGATACACTTTGTAGATATGAGAATAATCAGGTTTCTATGCAAATCGATATATTAGAAAAAATTTTGCTAGTATATAACGAAGATTTTGACATTTTTTTTAGAAAAATATATGCGAATAAGCAGAAAAACAACGAACAGGAGTAGATAAGATGAAAGAATGTCAAAAAGAAGAAAAATGCAATAATATTTTAAACAAAAATATAGAATATGTAATTATTCAAAATGAAGAAACTAAAGAAATAATAGTTGAATTTACTCAAGAATATGTTGATATTATTAAACCTTATATAGTTAGAGTAAAAGAAAAAAACAGTTAGAAAAAACTAACTGCAAATATTAATATTCCGTATCCTTAATGTGTTTTGGGTCGTTTCCGTAACTTTCTCTAGCACGAATCTTACCGTCACGACCGTGTAAAAGCGCTTCACTGTTTTGATTTTTAGCGATTGATTGAGCATATTTATATGCATCGCTTTGATTATCAAAATGTTTAGTTGCGCGTTTAGCGTTTTCACGTTTTACATCCCAACCACCATTTGGATTTGGAACAGTATGTTGATTTGCCATAATTCCTCCTTTCAAAAACATTGTAAAGGAGAACATAAAGCAAGTCAACAAAATAATTTAAAGAATAAGGACAAACCTTAAAAAAATATTATTTAGTAGGTGAGAATATGAAAAAAAACAAGTCTGCATTAAAAATAAAAAGTTCTAATCCACCTAATAAAGAAAGATTAGAAAAAATAATAAAAAATCTAACATTATTTATTCAAGAAAATTATTATTCATAGTTTTCTAAAAAAGAAAGGACAAGCTATATGAAAAATAAAGAGGGAAAAACATTAAACGAAGTATTAAAAGAAAATCAAATTAAAATGAGAAAACAATTTTTAAAAGAAAAGAAGAAAAAAGAACACAGAATGATAATCGGTATGGTTGTGGTTGGTGCATTGTTAGTAGGTATGTTCTATTTAGGCTATTTATTACAGAACAATGCTTTAGAACAATGCAGTCGAAATAATGATCGAGATTATTGTTTAGTGAATTTATAGAAAGGGGTGATGTAAAAATGACTGTACAAAAAAAAGATTGGTCACGGGGGTGCTCCAATCAAGTTGTAAATAAAAATTTACAACTAAAGTATATCTTAAAAATTAGATTATGTCAAATTGAAGACATAATAAACGATTTTAAAAAAGAACTAAAGGATAGGTGTTAAGGAATGAATAAAGTAAATAGTTTTACATTTTATTATGACTATTATAACTTAATCGATACATTACCAATAGAAGATAAAAGTATTTTATTAATAGCTATTACTGATTATGTATTTAAAGATATTGAACCTATATTAACAGGACACAATCAAGCAGTCTTTAACACTTTGAAATCACAGTTAAATTTATCAAAAAACAATTCAAAAAGAAGTAAAAAAAATGAACCGGAAGAAAACCGAAAGGCAAACCAAAGAAAAACCGGAAAGCAAACCGGAAAGAAACCGAATGAGGAACCGGAAGAAAACAAAACAAGTGTTTTAAGTTTTAAGTTTTTAGTTTCTAATTTAGAGTTTTTAAAAGATAGGGGATTGTTAAGGGGAAAGATTGAAGATTGGCTCATGTACAAAAAAGAGCGAAAAGAACATTATACTGAAACAGGATTAAAGTCTTTACTAACGCAAATTGAAAACAACACAAAAAAATATGGCGAAGAAAAAATTATTAACTTAATCGATGAGTGCATGGCAAATAATTACAAAGGAATAATTTTTGACCGTTTAAAAAACGAAAAGCCAATAGAACAAGTTCCTGACTGGTTCAATAAAAATGTCGATGATGATTTACTAACTGATGAAGAATTAGAGGCTTTTGAAAAAGAATTAAGGGGTGAAAAATGATTGTAGAAATAGAAGTTTCAAACGAAAAAGTGTATCTAAAGTGGGCTAAGCCTAGTATTCCAATGTACCACATTGTTAGAGATATAAACGAGGCTAAAGTATTTACACCTAAAAGAGCAAAAGAACTACAAGAGCGATTCAAACACAAAAAAGCGAGGTTAATACCATGCGTGAAAAATTAGTTTATGAATACCTTTGTAAAAATCATTTAGGAAAAGCTAATTTAATCAAAAACAAAGACTTACGACAAATATTCAATGTGAATAGTGATAAGACAATGCGAAAGATCATTCAAAATATCAGAGAGGACAAGCAGTATCCAAAATTGATTGGAAGTATATCGGGTATTAGTGGTGGATTTTATATCTGTACAACACGAGAAGAGGTAGAAGAAACAATTAACAATACTAAACATCGTGCAAATCAAATGTTTAGAACGACAAAAATTATGGAATGGAAAAGTAAAATAGGAGGAATGAATTTATGATAAAAAAACCAAATGAATTAATTAATGAAAATCAAAAAATAAGAATGTTAATAGCTGGGTATCCAGGAATAGGTAAAACGACTTTAGCTTTATCTGCACCAAAACCATTATTGGTAGATGTAGATTTAGGTATCAATAGAGTTATGGCTAGTGCAAGAAAAGACTTTATTCAACCAAATAGTTATGAAGAATTAATCGAAGATTTAAAAGGCGATTTAAGTGATTATGAAACTTTAGTAATTGATACTGGTGGAAAATTATTAGAATTAATGAAGAATTATGTTATTAAACAGGATGTTAAAAATGCTAAAAAAGACGGTAGTTTATCATTACAAGGTTATGGAGCTGTGGCAAGAGAATTTTCAAGATTTATGGATAATTGCTACTACAATTTAAGAAAAAACATTGTTATTGTTTTTCACGCAGTTGAAGAAAAAGATGAGGAACAAACAAAGTTAAGAATTTTAGTAGAAGGATCTACAAAAAACACAGTATGGCAAAATGTTGAAATTGGTGGCTTTATGGAAATTATCGGTAAAAAGAAAACTATCGGATTCGATAATTGTGAAAGATATTTTGCTAAAGCAAGTTTTGGAATTAAAGGTGTAATGAAAATACCTGAATTAGACGGAACAAAACCAAATGACTTTTTAACAAAATTGTTTCAATTAGCTAATAACAACATCAAAAAAGAAGCTGTATTCTTTGAAGAACAAAAGAAAGAATATGAAAAATTAATGAATGAAATAGTACCACAAATTGAAAAAATGGAAACCAAAGAAGATTTAACAAGTATGACAAAATTAATTAAAGAAACTAATCATATTTTAACAAGTGAAAAAGAGTTGAAACACAAATTTAAAGAAAAGGTAGCAGAATTAGGTTATCAATGGAATAGTGAGAAGAAAGAATATGAAAAAGTATCTAATAACACCGACATTGCTGAATAGTTGGAAATATTGTGTCGAAAATCAATATGGCACTTTGGAAGATTTTATTAAAACTTTAAAAAAAGAAGAAGTCGAAGATAAAAGTAAATTTGTTAAGGGTAATGAGTTTGAGGAGTATATGGTTGCTCATTATCCTGAAACAAAAAATGGATGTTACCAAGTTAAAGTATATAAAAATATTGATAATTTCATTGTCTACGGAAAAATTGATTGTTTAAAAGCTGGAGTTATTACTGATTATAAGCACACTAACAATTATGATGTCGGTAAATTTTACGGAAGTTATCAAACAGCAGTTTATATGGAATTAGTACCAGAGGCATATAAAATGCAATATGTAATTTGTAATAATTTTGATAAAAAAGATATGGTAAACGACTGGGAAGAAGATAAAAAACAATTACGAATTTTTAAAGAAGAATATTATCGTGAAGAATTAAAAATGGATTTAAAAGAAGAAATTTATAAATTTATGAATTGGCTAGAAAAATATGACTTGTTAAAGATTTATCAAGAAAATTGGGAAAGTAAATATTAAAAGGGTGAACGTAATGAATAACTTAATTATTAAGCAATATGAAATTGATTATAGTTTTATAATAAAAAATTATTTAGATAGAGAACTTTGGAATAAAAAATGGAATTTGTTTGTATATAAAGATTTTATATTTTCGTTACAACTATACGAAATTAATACACAAAGCAACAGTATTGTATTGGAAATTAATATAAAAAATAATGATTATAGCAATTATAATTTTATAACTTATCATATTAATCAAAGCAATATAAAAATTCTAAAGAAACAAATTAACGGTGCAATATTTGATTTAATATGTTCTTGTGAAAAATATTACATAAGAAAAGAAAAAGGATATGAATTAATACAAGCAGCCGAAAGTGAAGAAGAAGATATGCTAACAAAAATAGCAGAAGATTTTTTAGATGATAATGGTGTTAGTAATAAAGAAATAAGAGATGTATATATAGATAATTATGTCTCAAACAACAAAAAAACAGATACCTACTTATCTAATTATCTTCAAGGTAGAAAATATCAAGTATTAAGTGATTTGTATTTAGTATATACAAAAGCAGCGGAAGACAAAGAAAGATATGATACGGTTAATAATGCTATAAAAAATAATGTTAAATATATGGAAATATTAGAAGAAGCAAATAGGTATTTAAATCAACTTCATAATGATGAAGAAAGAGAAGAATTGGAGGTAGAGTTTAGAGAATGTTTGGAAGCAATATAGATAGAGATTTCTTTAGACAAAATACTCAAGATTCATTAAATAGAGAACTTAACAAAATAGAACATTATTATATGAAAATTTATGATGAATATTATTCTACTGGTTCTAGGGATAGTGCATTTTTAAAAGATTTAGTTGATAGTTTAATAGGCATATCAGCAGTATTAGAAGTTTATGTAGAACATAAAGGGATATATTCCGATTACGCAATAGAAAAATTAAATAATTCACTATCATATATAAAAAGTACGATTAATTATTTTGAAAGTAAAAATAGTAAGGAGAAAAGTAATGAATAAAGCAATACTTATAGGTCGGTTAACAGCCAAACCTGAATTAAAATATACAAGTTCAAACATAGCAGTAACGAGTTTCAATTTAGCAGTAGATAGACCACCTCGTGAAGACGGAAAAAAAGAGGCTGATTTTATTGAAATTAGAGTGTGGAGAAAGCAAGCTGAAAATATTTGCCAATATTTAGATAAAGGTAGTTTAGTAGCTATAGAAGGTAGAGTACAAACTGAAAAATTTACAACTAAAGACGGCGAAAATAGATACAAAACATTAGTCGTTGCTGAAAGAGTAATGTTCTTAAATAGCAAGAAAAAAGAAGAAACTAAAGAAGAAAAACAAGACAATACTGATGTGTTCGCTGATTTTGGTGAAAGTGTGTCTATTGATGATAATTGGTTAGATTAATGATAGGAAATGTCTTAAAAATAATTCAATGGTTGTATGACCAAGACAAAAATAAATTATTTGAAATAAAAGAATACAAAGAAAAAAGAAATAAAAAACAAAATAAAAAGTATTGGAAATTATTAGGAGAATTATCATTAAAGACAAAAATAGGAATAGAAGAATTACATTTTGAGATGCTTAAATCTTATAGTCCTAGATATGAAATTTTAGTACCTAATGAAAGTAATATTAGAGGTATCGAATATTACGAAAAAAAATCAAAGATATTAAAAAATGGCAAGGAATTTTATGTGTACCACGTGTACACTCCTAGCCACGAATTAAATACAGCTGAATTTGCAATTTTATTGAAAGGACTTTGTGAAGAATGCAAACAACAAGGAATCGAAACATTAAGTCCGGAAGAGTTAGAAGAATTAGAGGAAGATGTTAAAAGTCAGGGGGTGGCTTAAATGCCAAATTATACAAAATTATTACAATTTAATAAAGACACAATAAGGACCATACAACAAAGAGATAATTATTCGTGTCTTTTTTGTAGAATTGGTTATCATTGTGAAGAATTTAATCCTAATAAAATGGATTTTATAATTCACGATATTATGCACTTTGTACCCAAGTCAAAAATGGGTTTAGGAATTGAAGAAAACGGGGTTGAGGGGTGTAGATATCATCATCATTTGCTGGACAATGGTAATCAAAGTCTACGAAAAGAAATGTTATCAATAATGGAAAATTATTTAAAGAGTCTTTATCCAAGTTGGGATAAGTCGAATTTAGTTTATAAGAAATGGAGTACTAAATGAAAAGTTTAGAAGAAATCAAAAAGAATAAATATTTAGAAATAAAAAAAGAAGGTAGAGATGGTTTTGGTGGGACTTTTTACGATAAAAAAAGTAGATGTCATTTAAATTTTATAATGAGTTGGGGAGCTGAATTTGAACATTGTTCGGTATCGATGCCAACTAGATGTCCATCGTGGGAACAAATGTGTTCAATGAAAGATTTATTTTGGAAAGATGATGAGGTATGTATGCAATTACATCCAGCAAAAAAAGATTATGTTAATAATCATCCATATTGTTTGCATATTTGGCGACCTATTAACAAAGAAATACCAACACCGCCATCAATTTTGGTAGGTTTAAAAAAAGATTATACAAATGAAGAAGTATTTGAAATAACAAATGCTATAAAAAATAATGAACTTACTAAGTGGTAGAAATGGGGTAACTGGATGAATAAGTATCGTAATGAAAAAGTTTATTGTGATAAAGCTAACCGATTTTTTGACAGTAAGAAAGAACATGAAAGATTTCATCAATTAGATTTACTATTGAAAGCAAATGAAATAACTGATTTAACATTACAACCAAAATTCGAACTACAGCCAAAATTCAAGAAAAATAATAAATCATATCGAAAGATAGAATATATAGCAGATTTTATGTACTATGATAATAAATTAAAAAAAATGATAATTGAAGATACAAAAGGATATAAAACAAAAGATTATTTATTGAAAAAGAAGATGTTTGAGTATATATATCAAGATTGTGAGCTGAAAGAATTATGAAATATCTAGAATCGTTTAAAAAATATTTTCTGCCAAGCTACAAAAGAGCTGTGTTTAAAGCAAAACTATTGAACGATAAATGCGCATTAATTGAATTGCAAAGTACCATTTGGAATAATTGGAATTTAACGAAAAATGAAAAAATTAAGCTGTTAAAGGAGTTGGGAATTTGGAAGATATGAAAAAAGTTTATTATTCACTATATAAAGGCGATATTGAATTAGCATTTGGTACAAAAGAAGAAATTGCTAAAAAAATGGGTGTAAAAAAGAGGACATTAGATTTTTATAATACACCAACTTACCAAAAAAGAGGTACAGGTAAAAAAAGAAGATATTTAGTAGAGGTAGATTAAAAATGAAATTTGAAGATATGATAAACAAAATAATCAATTGTGATTGCTATGAGATGATTAAAAATATACCTGATAAAAGTGTTGATTGCATTTATGTAGATATTCCTTATCTTTTTCAACAAGGTGGAACAGGAACTTCGAGAATTGCTTTACAGGTTCAAAAAATGAAAAAAGAATTAAAAAAAGCAGACATTTACGATGGTATTGATTATAAAATTTTTGATGAATTTGTAAGAATCCTAAAAAATGTAAATTGTTTTATATGGTGTAGCAAGGAACAAATATTTTCAATATTAGATTGGTTTAACAAAAACACTAATTCTACATATCAAATATTAACATGGAATAAAACTAATCCTGTTCCTATGTGTAATGGTAATTGGTTAAGTGATATAGAATATTGTTTGTATTTTAATAGAGGAACAAAATTAAATAATGGTTATGAACTAAAAAGTAAATGGTATGTAAGTTCTTTAAATCAAAATGACAAAATTCTTTATAATCATCCAACAATAAAACCACTTAACCTTGTTAAAAGACATATATTACATACAACGCAACCAAATGATATAGTATTAGATTGTTTTTGTGGAAGTGGTACAACTTGTGTGGCTTGTCAAGAAACGGGAAGAAGATTTATAGGTATGGAAATAAATAAAGAATATTATGAAATAGCAAATAAAAGAATAAACGGAATTACTGCGTGGGGACAAGCAAGTATATTTACAGATTTCGATAAATTAGAAAAGCAAAAAGTTTTAAATGAGGTGGAATAATGTTAGAACAAATAAAAGCAGAAATTAATAATATGCTAAAAAACGACCGTTATTATAAAGCATATTCAAAAGAAGATACGATAAAGGCAATCTTGATTGATATAAATAATATATTTATCAAATATCAGGGACCAGAAACAAAATTTATTTTAGACGATGAAATACTTGAGTCATTTTCATTGATATATAAATTAGCAAACAAAGGAATTATTAATTTAAATCACGACAATATAGAAGCAAAAGGTATTAAAGTAACATATTAAAAGGGGTGGAATAAATGATAAGTGGTGCAAGTGATGAAGAATTAGATATAGCAATAGCTAGAGCAAATGTCTTACTAGAATTACAGCCTAAAATAGATGAACTAAAAAAAGAAAATCAAAAATTAAAAAATCAACAAAAAGAATTTATACAATGGTTAGAAAGTGAAATAAGCTTTATAAAAAATACATATTCTCAAATTAATGGCGATTATATGATGATGAACCCTGTTATTAAAAATTGGATCGCTATAATGGAAAAGATTTTATCAAAATATAAAGAAATAACAGGAGGTAAAGAATGAATCAAATAATAACAAAAATTTATTGTGATGTATGTAAGAAAGAGACTAAAAATGAAGAAGTCGACATACAAGTCATATTTACAACTGAACAGAATGAAGGTAAAAAATGCCCACCATATCTTTGTAATGAAAAATTAAATTTATGTGATGATTGCATAGGAAAAATATTAAACGGAAATTATATTTTTGCTTCAGGTGGAATGGGATGTAATACTTATAGTTTTAAAAAATGATTAGGAGTGATAAATAATGAATGTAGATAATTATGGTGAAATAATAAATGGCGAAAATACATATAAAACCATAGCAAATATTATAAAAACAGGAGGTACAGTAGGAATAGGTTGGACTGATGAGAAATCAACACATTTAGATATAGTTTTTAAATTAGGGTTAGATATAAAATACGGACAATTTCAAAGAGGTATCAAATCAAACTATTTGTTTGTTAGTATTATTGATCATACGAGTTATGGTTTTTCGACCGATAGTATTAAATTAGGTGGTTATATTCAAGAAAAATTAAGAATGAATAATGAATGTGGCGATAAATTAGCCGAATTAATTAACGGAATAATAAGTAATTTACAGAAAGTAGATGCTTAAAATGATATGTAACGAATGCAAAAGTAAATTCGGACAAGTTTACGAGAGTAATGATATTGAGGTGGAAGATGAAGAAGATTAAAGAAAAATGGGCTAGCTTGTTTATACCTAAAAACACACAGTACTGTCATCATAAATTTAAAAAAATTAAGAAATATGGCGTGTGCGCTAAACCATGCAGATACTTTAAAATAATATACACTAGCGATAATAAACCAGTAGAATATTGCAAATTACTTAATCAAATATTAGATATACAAGACCAAGTGAAAGACTGTGGCATTAATGATGTTTTTGGGAGGAAAATATGAAATTAGAAGAAGGAATGTATGTTAGAACTAAAAACAATGGTATTTGTAAACTTTATAGAGAATTTCACGAAGATAGTGTTGATGTAGGAATTGGCGTTTTTCCTGAAATTGATGGATTTTTTATAGATAAAGAAGAAATTAATTATATAGAAAAAAAAGATGTATTAAAAGCAAGTTATAACATAATCGATTTAATTGAAGAAGGAGATTATGTTAATGGATATAAAGTAACTGCAATATATAACCCAAATGGTGATGATATTTTTAATTTTACATTAATAATGGAACATGGATATAAAACTATAAATCCTTATATAAAACATTATCCTATTAAATCAATAGTAACGAAAGAACAATTTGAAAGTATGACTTATGAGGTGAAAGAATGATAAAAAAAGGAATTTATCCTAAAACAAAAAGAGTAAAATGTAGTGGAGATAAGATTTATGTTACTGAAAAATTAGATGGTAGTAATTTAGTCTTTTTTAAGAAAAATGAGAAATTATACATTGCACAAAGAAATAATATTATTTGTATTGAAGAAATTGAAGAACAAAAAGAAATATTATATAAAGGATTGTATCAATGGTTGCTAGATAATAAAGAAGTACTACAAAACGAATTACACGAGAATAGTGCTATTTGTGGAGAATGGCTTGGAATGGGGCAATTAAAGTATACTATCGATGAGTTCGATAAAAAATGGTATATGTTTGCTAAAGCCAATATAGATGATGATTTTAATTTATATAATTTAATTTATGACCACGATTTGTTTATATACCCATTTGCTAGTCAAACAATTCCTAATTTTATTGGTATAGTACCTAATGTAGCTGAATTAAATGTTTTACCAAATAAAGAATATTTAGATAGTATTTATGAAAAATACTGTAACAAAGTAAAAAGAAATGTCGAGGGATTTATAGTAAATCATAATAACATCATTTCAAAATATGTAAGAATGAAAAACGGCAAATTAAGAGAACATTTCGATAGAGAATAAAGAGGTGGTAGTATGGAACTATTTATTGAACACTATAAACTAAATGAAGAATATAAAGAAGCTAAAAAAGAATTTGAAAAAGCATTAGCTAAAAAGTCGCAATTATTGTATTCAGTAGTACCAAAATCGGCTAATTTTGAGAATGAGTTACTAAAAGGTAGCTCGAGTAATAAATTCTTAAATTACACTATAAAGATGGAAGAAATCGACAAAGAGATAAATGTAAGACGAAATTTAAGAGATGTTTTAGAGTATAGATTGAAATTAAAAGAAATAGAATTAAATAATAGTTCAAACATGTTAGATAAAATATATCTATTAAAATATGTTAAAAATATGAAAGTAAGATATATTGCAATAAAAACAAATTATAGTAAACGAAGAATATACGATTTTATTAATGATATTAGAAAAATGATTAAGGAGGAAGATTATGAATAAAATAGAAAAAATGTTTAATGAAAAATTAACTGAAAATGGGGATAAGGCATATAATAGTACCGGTAATAATTTAATTGACTTGTTATTTATGGCTGATTTCTTCTCTAAAAATTTAGATCAAGTGAGAATTGGAAAAAGTGAGAAAGAAAAAATATTTTCAATGTATATGAGAGATCCTAGATTTGGTCAAGGTAGACGCGATTTAGGAAGAAAATTGATGCAATTATCTGAAGTAGAACCTAATAATGTTATTACAGCTGGTAGGTATGATGATTTATGGCATATCCCAACTGATAAAAATTTATCTTATTTGTTGGCGGTACTATCTGGCAATACAGATCAAGAACATATTGAATTAGCTAAAAAGTGGATGCCAAGACTAACTGGTAAAGATAAAAAAATAGCAAAAGCATTATGTGAAATGTGGAATATATCTGAAAAGGAATATAGAGCATTAATTAAAACCGATTCAACTGTTGAATATAAATTGTCTTACGCTGAATTAAAAGAAGATGGCACACCTCTTGATGATATTTTCAAAAATAATAAATACATTCATCCATTGGTAGAAAAAATAAATTTTGAACAAGTTCCAAGTTTAGCAATGACAAAATATTTGCATACATTTTCAACTAGAAGCGATTTAAAAGAAAGATTTAGCGAATATATTATTGCAGTAAAAGAAGATAAAGCAAAAGTAAATACTTCTACAGCTAATGTTCATGATGCTTACAAAACCGTAAAGAAATCTGATAATATAGAAGAAGTAGCTGATATTATTGGTAAAAAAATTGTAGAGCAAGAAACAAGTGGTTTATCATTGAATTGTATTTGTGTTTTAGATACATCTGGTTCAATGGGTGGATTATATAATTCAAATAGTTTATGTTCTAAAGCAACAAGTATCGCTCATGCACTTGCTACGCATTCTACTTACGCACCTAATCAAGTAATTTCGTTTAGTTCACATCCTAAATTGATGACAATAAGAGGTAAGACATTAAAAGAACAATATCAATCTATGTATACGGGTGATTGCTCTAATACAGATTTTGGTGCTGTAATGAAAATTTTGAAAGGATTGAAAAAATTTCCTGATTATTTAATTGTTATGTCTGATATGGAGTTTGATTATGGTTCTCGTCAATCTAAAGAAGAAACTATGAAAATATTTAAAGAAGCCGGAGCACAAACAAAAATAATTTGGTGGAATTTTAATAATAGAAATCGTACAAGTCCAGAATACGACGAATATGGAAATATCTATATGTCAGGTTACGATTTACAATCTTTATTACTATTACCTGGCATTATGAATATGGACGAATATATCGATAGAATTATTGAAAATTACAAGAAAAAGATTGATTTTAAAGGGTAAATATGATATAATGGAAATATAGGGAATTGTTATATCATATATTAAAAGCCATTACTGCAAAAAGAATTAGTAGCTCATTTGGTAGAGCGTTTCGCTAGTAACGAAAATGTAGTTGGTTCGATTCCAACCTAAATAAAAAAATGGCTTTGTTAAATTTGTTAGTAAAAAATAAAAGGTCATACAGCAATATAAAAAGTTTGTTAAGGACGCTATCCAGTTAAGATAGAAATAAGACCTTTGTTGAGCCTATCGTTATTGATAGGCTCTTTTTTTGTGTTAAAAAATAAAGATTGCACAAAATTGCACAAAACTTGTTATATAATGATACTGTGAGATAGTTTAAAAGACATCTCATTGTAAAACCCCTTTTATATTTGCCCACTCCATGTACGAATGTATGTAAGGTGGGTTGTTAAGAAAAGTTTACCTCTTTTCTTTTTTATATTCTCGAGTAGCCAAACGGTAAGGCAATAGGCTTTGAACCTATAATGTGCTAGTTCGATTCTAGCCTCGAGAACCAAAATGTGGTGATTATATGCGAGAAATAACAAAGATAATGATAAACCAATTTAAGATAATGAAACTAGGTTTTGATTTTATGGGCTTTACTGTGGATAAAAAGAATAGCTTGAGCTACCATCATCTTATAGTGCCAAGAAGAAATAGCAAAGAATATGGAATAGGAGAGGGATATCTATTTTGGAACGGTGCGATATTAAGACAAGATACATCACACGATTATCTACATTTAATAGAAGCTAAAGATTACGAAATATTTCTTGCTATAACAAGTGAAATGATAGATGAAAATGTAAAAGGTTATTTAGATCTAGAAAATTTAAGAAGAATAAACGACCTATTGACTGCGTTTGAAAGAGAGCATTGTAGCGATAGAGGTAAAAAAGGAAAATTATTAATAAAAGATAGTTATTTAAAAAGAGTTAAATTGTAGTTAGTGCACTGATGATATATAAAAATGGTTACTTATACAATTAGACAGGTGCGAAGTACAAGCCGAAAATGTATAAGATATATCATTAGTACAGTATCTATAATTAGAGGTGATAAATATGACATATGACGATGGTTTCAAAGTCATTTTTATTTTGTTATTAATTTATATTGTGTATAGATATTATAGATTTAGAAAGAAGTGATAATATGGCGAAAGGAACAAAAATTGACAACAAGAAAATAGCAGAAGTAATAGCTAGTTATGCACTTACTAATAGTTACAATGCTACGGCTAAAGAATGTGGTATATCTGATAAGACGGTAAAAAAAATAATATCGAACAATCCGAAAGAATACGAAAAGAAAAAAGAAAAGTTTTCTGATTATTGCGATAGACTAATTTATAAGGCATTAGGTAAATTAGACAAAGAATTAAATAAAAACGATATACCTATAAATAATTTAACAACAGTTATTGGAACTTTATATGACAAGATGAGATTGGCGAATGGAGAAAGCACAGAAAACAATAAGTTTGAAGTCAATATAAAGGTTGTTGAGTAATGGATATATCGATTACTAAAAAACAAAAAAAATTTATTAATTCAGAAGCGTTTGAGACATTATTTGGTGGTGCTGCTGGTGGTGGTAAATCTTATGGACAATTAGTTGATGCTTTACTTTATGCTTTGAAATATCCTAAAAGTAAACAGATAATATTTAGAAGCACATTTGCTGATTTAGAAAAATCATTAATTCGTGTAAGTTTAGATTTCTATCCATTATCAATAGCGAGTTATAATAACTCTAAGCATACATGGAAATTTGATAATGGCAGTATTATAGATTTTGGTTATATTCAATATGAAAAAGACGTTTATCAATACCAATCAGCTGAATATGATGTAATTCGATTTGACGAATTAACTCATTTCACCGAATTTATGTATACATATATGATTTCAAGATGTCGTGGTGCTAATCCTTATCCAAAGGGAATGAAAAGTTCTACTAATCCAGGTGGTGTTGGGCATGTATGGGTAAAAGAAAGATTTATAGATATAGGCGAACCTAATGTAATTCATAACTGTAAATTAGAAACCGGAGAAGAAGTAACTAGAATATTTATTCCAAGTTTAGTTACTGATAATAAATTCATGCTAGAATATGACCCTGACTATATAAAAAGACTAGATGCTTTACCAGAAAAAGAAAGAAAGGCACTAAAATATGGTGATTGGGATATTTATGATGGAATGTTCTTTCCAGAATTTAAAAGGCGAATACATGTGATAGAGCCATTTGAAATACCAGATAATTGGAATAGATATATTGCTATGGACTATGGATTAGATATGTTTGCAGTCCTTTTTGTTGCTATAGATACTAAAGGAAAAGCTTATGTTTATAACGAAATACATAAAAGTAATTTAATAGTAAGCGAAGCAAGACAAGTATTAAAAAGTTATATGAGAAAGGCTAGATATAAATATATATATGCACCACCTGATTTATGGAATCGTAATAGAGATACTGGTAAAAGTACAGCTGAATTGTTTTATGAGGGGGGTATTGATTTAGCTAAAGCTAGTAACAATCGAATAGCCGGATGGTTAAATGTTAAAGAATGGTTAAAGGTAAGAAAATTAAGAAGTGAACAAACAGGAGAAATATATGAAGATAGTGATTTGAAGATATTTAATAATTGTATTAATTTAATTAAATATTTGCCACAGTTACAACATGACGAAAAAGAGCCTAATGATGTAGCTACCGAGCCACACGAACCAACACATATTACAGATGCATTAAGGTATTTTTGTGTAAGTAGAGTAGCACCTACTAAAGAAATAAAAAATGTTGAGAAAACATTTGATTTAGATTTTGAGAAACCGATACGAAAAGATTGGGGAGAGGAGATAGTTATAATATGAAAAAAGCAATGCTACGCAAATTAAGAGCAATGTCTAATGAATTTTTAGGGGAAGAAGAGACCAATAAAGTAATCAAAAGTACAGTAAAAAGAGTTTTGAAAGAAACAAATCCAAAAAAGAAGAATAAGAAAAAGAGTGATAAATAATGTTTGAAACTATTGTACTATGCACCATATTGGGTGTTTTTATTTTAATAGCTTATACTTTAGGTCTCAAAAATGGTCAAAGATTAAAAGAAAATAAAACAATAGAATTACCTAAAATAACTGAAACAGTTAAAGAGATATTTAACAAAGACAAAAACTTTGAAGATAGTTTATCTAAAGGAGAACAGATAAGTTGGCAAAATATTAACAATTATGATGGAACTAAAGAAAGTCAAAAATCGATTGAAAGTAGGTGAAACTAATGGGAACAGATGATTTAACAAAACTTATGGAAACTGATATATGGCAATTATATGAAAAACATGCAATGTATATGCGAAATAAAGGATATTACGAAAACACTAACCGAAATTTTAGATTTTTCAATCGTGATCAATGGGAAGGTGCAATCGTTGATAAAAATGTAGAATTAATTTCAATTAATTATATTAAGCCGATAGTCAAATATAAGGTTGGCGTAGTTACAAGTACAAATTATGCAATTATTTATAATAGTGATAACTTTGAGTCTCAAGAATTTAGGAGTGTTGCTAAAAAGGCAAGTGAGATGCTTACAAAAAAGGCTTCTAAAATATGGGAAATTAATAAGTTAGATTATAGATTAAAAAAAGCGGTTAGAAAGTCAGCTATAAATGGCGAAATAATAGCTTATTGGTATTGGAATGAAAAAGATGGTGTTCCAAAAATCGAATTAAAATCTAAAGTTGATGTCATGTATGGAAATGAAAATGATGATGAAATACAAAATCAACCATATATACTCATAAAAAGACGTTCTAATGTTATTAATGCACGTGAATATGCAAAAAGTAAAGGTGTTAGTGACGAAGAAATTTTAAATATTCATGGAGATAACTATACTCAAGATGAATCGGGAGACGACTCAAGAGAAGAAGTAGATGATATGGTTACTATTGTTACCTTTTTATATAAAAAAGGAGGTACTGTTCATTTCTCTGAATCAGTCAAGTATGTCACAATTCAAAAAGATGAAGATACTGGACTTACATATTACCCAGTAGCACATTTAAATTGGGAAGATTGCGAAGGAAGTGCCCGTGGAGTAGGAGAGGTAGAACAACATATAGCAAATCAAATTGAAGTCAACAAAACTGCCACAAGAAGAGCATTTATTGCCAAAAATATCGCTTATCCATATAAGGTTGTTAATGAAGATAAAATTCAAAATCCAGAAGCTGTAAATAAGGTCGGTGCCACTATTTGGGTTAGCGATGTTAATGCAGATGATATTGATAAGTACTTTAAAATTACTAGCCCAGGTACAATAAGCCCAGATATTGCTAATTTACAAAATGAGCTTATCACGGTATCAAGAGAATTAGCTGGAGCTGGAGATATGGCAACAGGGCAAATAAAGCCTGATGAAGCTAGTGGTAAAGCAATTTTGGCAGTTCAAAGAGCAAGCGAACAACCACTAAATGAACAAAGTGCTAATGTACTACAATTCATTGAAGATATAGGTGTAATTATTTTTGACATGTTAAAGACATATTCTGATAATTTGACTGTTTTAAATGAGACAACTGATGTAATGACAGGTGAAACGGTAGAAGAATTAATAATTATACCTAAATCAGTTTTAGAAAGACTAAAACTTAATATTAAAATTGATGTTACACCAAAATCAGCATATGATAAATATGCACAAGAGGTATCAATAGAAAATTTAACTCAATCACAATTATTCTTACCTCAAAATCAACAATTATTAGAGGATTATGTTAGTTTATTAGATGATGATTCAACAATGCCAAGAAGTAAATTAATAGAACTTTTAAAACGCAGAAAAGAACGTTCTCAAGTAATACAACAGATGCAAATGCAGGCTGAACAAATGCAAGTTAGAACTCAACAATTACTAGCAGGACAACAGGATATAATGAACATATCCCAAATTGGTACACAAATGGTAAATGAAGCAACTCAAACAATGTAGTCGCTTTTTTTATTGGTCTAACATATCGACCTTATCAAAAATGTATGGAATATATAGTCGACAGACTTTAAATGGGAGGAATAAATGGAAAACGAAGAAATGTTAGAACGAACTAACGAAACTGAAAATGTAGAAACACAAACTACAGAAGAAATGGTGGATGAAGGTATAGAATTAACTGATACCTCTAATTCAAATGAAGAAGAATTAGAAAAAAAAGAAGTTAAAAAAACACTTAGAGAACTTTTAAAAGAAAATCCTGACTATCAAGAGGAATTGAATGAAACTATTATTAAACCACGAATTCGTAAAGTTGAAAATAGAATGGAAAGAGAATATCAAAAAGAAATCTCTAAGTATAAAGACACCGAAAATGTTCTTAAAAGCACATTAGGTGCAAGTGATATTGATGAAGCAAACAAAAAACTTCGTGAATATTACGAATCCGAGGGTGTTAAATTACCTGAGGTTTATAAACCTGGATTAAGTTCTAGGGAAATTGAAGTTCTTGCAAAAGCCGATGCACAAGATTTCATTGATGAGGGTTACGATTCAATGTTAAATGAGGCAAATCGTTTGGCTAGCAAAAAATATGAAAATTTAAATGAAAGAGAGCGTATTATTTTTAATTCATTAGCTCAAGAGTTAACAAAAGAAAATAATAAGCGTGATCTTTTAAAGCTGGGTGCTACAGAAGATATTTTGAATGATAAAAATTTTATAGATTTTAAAAATCAATTTAATTCTAAAACACCTATTGGAGATATTTATAATCTCTATTTAAAAACACAGGATAGTAAATCAAAACCTGCTGTTATGAGTAGTATGCAAGACACTACAGCTCAAAAAGAAATAAAGGATTTCTATTCTCCTAAAGATGTTGAAAATTTAACTGATGATGATTGGGAAAAACCAGGCGTTTGGGAAAAAGCTTTAGCATCGATGAAGAAATGGAAAAATTAATTGGAAGGGAATGATTTTATGAACGCTGCACTTCAAACAATGTGGCATCAAGGCTACGAAAGAGCCTTAAGAACTATCACTTCATTAAGAAATCACTGTAATTTTAAATATGAACGTGATACTAAAAATGCAAGAAAAGTAATTATTTTAAATGCAGACAAACCTTTAGTAAGAAAATATACACCAGGACAAGCTATTAAAAGAGACCCTGCTAGTGTAACAAAACAAGAATTTGAACTTGATCAAATGTATTATTTCAATGTAGGAATTGACCATGTATATAAAGCACAAAGTGTGCCAGGAGCTTTAGAAGCTATTTGCCAAGAAGGTGCTATTGCATTAACTGAAGAAGGTGACAAATATGTTGCAAAAATGGTTAATGATGGTGTCGATGCTGGCAATGTAGAAGTTATTGATGGTACTTCAGTTAATAAAACTACTGCTATTGAAAAAGTAGAAGACGGATTTACTGTTTTATATAGAAATAATGTAAAACAAAAAGAAGAATTATATTTAGAAACTGACCCAGGATTTTTCACTAAAATTCGTCAAAATTTAACAGAGTTATATACTAACAATGTTGAAATGGCTAAGAAAGGATTTTTAGGCAAATATGGAAATGCTTTAATTTCTATTGAAAACTTATTACCTAAATTAGAACCAACTTATACTTTAACAAGTGACGAAGATGTAGTAGAGGGTAAAACTTACTATACAAGAAGTGGTAATGAAGGGTCATATGTTTATACTGAAGTTACTAATCCTGTTAAAACATCAATTTCTACTTATTATGAAATTACTAAATATGCTAAGGTTCTTAACTTCTTAAGAACTGGTAAAGCTGTGGCTTTTGCTGAGCAAATTGAAAAAGTTGTTAATTATGAAGTTCAAGATGGTTTTGAAACTGCTCAAAAAGGTTTGTATGTTTATGGTGGTTTATTAGTTAGACCAAAAGAGGTTGTTTGTATTAAAACAAGTCTTTAATTAGGAGCTTAGTCTCCTTTTTTCGTGTTTCTAGTGATTATGTTAGTGCAATTCTAACAAACACGACCAAGAAAGGATGGATAAAGATGGAAAAGGTAGAGTACTATACATTAAAACCTAGTTTAAAACAATATTTTGGGAGAAAGGTTAATCAATCTTTAAAATTTGACGAATGGACAGAAGACAAAAAAGTACATCAAATTATGGAAAATGGAATTCTTACTACAATAATTAAAGATACAAGAAAAATAAAACTATTAGCTGATGGTAAAGAAACTGAAATAGAATCCCAAGAAGAAAGTACGATTGTACAAAAAATTCCAACTGGTGTAATTTTAATTTGGGATGAATTTCAAGGATATATTATTCCACAGTATCAAATGGCTACATTAGAAGAAATCGAGATAGAACTTAAAGCAATGAAAGAAGCATATAAAGGTGATAAAAATGACTTTAACTGATGTAAAAAAACAAATTTTAGCAATGATAGAAGAGTTGAACCCAGAAAGCGAATTGTTGACTGATGATCCTGATATATCAGCTAAAATTAATTATGTTATCAATCAAATTATGATTGAATTAGTAAGATTAAAGAAGTTACCAGCTAATAAAACAACAGAAGTAAAAGAAAATGAAGTAAAATCATTTACAGAGCTAGCTGATGATTTATTTCAATTAAATATGATTCGAGGAGTTAAACATAATATTGTGGATAACACTGTTATATTTGAAGAAGATGGTACAGCTAATGTTTTTTATTACAAATATCCAACTTTAATAACTGATGAAAATGCTAGTACATATGAATTTGAATTACCTATGGATTTAATGCAAATTTTACCTTATGGAGTAGCTGGCGATTTATTAAAATCGGATATTTCAGCAAATTACGGTCAAGTTTATGCAAATAGATATGAAAGTATGATACAAAGAATAGACCCAAGATATTCAACTGGGTCATTTTATATAAGTGGTGATGATTATGGCTTCTAGTGGCGATTTAGTAAGAAAAGAATACAAGGACTTTGGAGGTGTAGATTTCAACGATGGAGAAATTGTCGCTTCAAGAAGTCCTTTTTCTTTGAATATGTGGAAAAATTATAAAGAAAATGCTCGCTGTGTAGAAACCAGACCGGATATCGAATTAAAAGAAACGTATGACAATGTTATTTACGGTATGTTTTTTTATACTAAAAGTGATACTCTTCATAAAATCGTACATTGTGGTACCAAATTATATGATAATAGTGAACAAATATTTGTAGGTATGAATATTGCTAAAAGCCAATATTTCGTATTTAATGAAATTTTATATATAAAGGATGGAATAAATTACCTAAAATACGACGGTACAGAGGTAAAAAGTGTTGAGGGCACTATTCCTATTACCTCAACTGGAAAATCGCCTAGCGGAGCTGGAACGACATATCAAGACGTTAATTTGTTAACTGGCGTTAGAAAAAATTCTTTTGTAGCCGATGGGACAAGTACGGTTTATCAGCTAGACACGGATAATTTAGATACTAATTATACTGTTACTGCGGTTGTGAACGACATAACAATAGTAGAAGGTATGGGTTTAACAGTGGATAGAACAGCTGGTAAAGTAACATTTAGTACGGCACCAGCCGAACCAATTACGACAGGACAGGACAATGTAGTAATTACATTTAGTAAAACAATACAGGGTTATAGAGATAGAATTTTAAAATGTACTTTATTAACTGAATTTGACAATCGTATATTCTTTAGTGGTAATCAAAACTATCCTAATATTGTCTTTCATAGTTCACTAGAAGATCCGGAGTATGTTAGCGATTTAGATTATTATAACGAAGGATTAGATGTTTCTCCAGTCAAATCAATGGTAGCAGGTAACAATGCTTTATGGGTATTTAAAGAACCTTCTCAATCTAATACGACTATTTATTATCATAATCCAGTAATAGACAATACTTACGGTAAAATTTATCCTAGTACGCATTCTAGTATTTCTACTGGTTGTATAGCAACTGGGATTAATTTTAATGATGATATATGTTTTTTTAGCGATAGGGGAATGGAAGCTATAAGTAGTGATGTAACTACTGAACAGGTATTAAGTCATAGAAGTTCAATGGTTGATAGTAAGTTGTTATCAGAAACAAATTATAAAAATATGTTATTAGAAGAATGGGAAGGTTATTTACTTGTGTTTATTGATAAACATGTTTATTTAGCCGATTCAAGACAAAAATATCAGGGAGTTAGTATTGAATATGAATGGTATTATTGGGAATTACCTTACGATGTTACTTGTACTCGTGTAAAAGATGGAACACTTTATCTAGGTATGAATAATCAAATTTATACTTTAACCAAGACAAATAGTAATATAATCTCAATATGGAGATTACCTAAATATGATTTTAATGCGCCCCAATTTTTAAAAACCACTAATAAGAGAGGTGGTACGTCTGTTTGTGAGGGTGAAATTACTGTAAGGGTAAAAAAGGATAGCGAAGATTATGTTACCATTGATACTTATGAAGAGTCAAAGGGATATATCGTTTATAGAATAAAACAAAAGAAATTTAAAGATTTACAAATAGAATTTAGTTCGAATTCGCCAATGAAACTTTATAGTTGTACTATAGAAGCTTTTGTTGGCGGATACGTAAAACGATAGGAGGAAAATATGGCAGTAAATTATAATGATGAGCGATTTCAACAAGTTGAAGATGAAAAACAAGAGCAGTTGAATCAATATAATCAAACATATGATAATTTAATAACGGAAAGAGAAGATTTAACAAATCAACAACAGGGATTAGTTGACCAATGGCAACAAACACAAAATGAAAATCTTGATAAGCAACTTCAATTTCAACAAGATTTAATCAATCAACAAAAAGCTGAAACTGAAAAAGCATATGAAAAAGAAGCAAAATCGGCTTATACTAATTACCAAAAAGAAATTGACAGATATGGTGTATCAAGAGAACAGCAAGTCGCTAACGGATTAGGAAGTGCTGGTTATAGCGAAAGTTCAAAGGTGAGTATGTATAATACTTATCAAAATAGATTAGCTACTGCAAAAGAAAGGATGGATAAAGCATATTTAGAATTTGATAATGCAATTAGAGAAGCTCAATTAACTAATGATGTAACTAAAGCTGAAAATGCTTTAACAGCATTACAACAAAAATTACAAATTTCATTAGAAGCATTTAATTACAAAGACACAGCTACACAAAATAAATTGAATTGGCAACAACAAATAAATAGTGATTATTACAATCGTTATCAAGGTGTTCTAAATCAAATCAATTATGAAAATGAAATAGCAGAGCAAATAAGACAATATAACGAACAAATGGCTTTGCAAAGAGAACAACTAGAATATCAAAAAGAACAAGATAGAATTGCGCAACAACAGTGGGAAAAAGAATACGCTTTAGCTAAAAGTCAATCTGGTTCGGGTGGCAGTGGTGGAACAGGTTTGATAGATGGTACATTAGAAAATAATAACAGCAATAATAATAACAGTTCAACTAATGCTCCTGATTACAATACAATCAATGATGTTATCTTAAAGTGTGCAAGCAATCCAGCTTATAGAAGTGATCAATATAATATGAAAAGCACAATAGCTCAGGGTATATTAAATGCGTTAAATAGTGGTAAAATTACCGAAAAACAGGCTGAAGAATTGGAAAGCAAAATGATTTCTGCTTGGAACGGTACTTTAAAGTCAAATGTAAGCAATGGCGGTGGAACTCAAAGCTATGGAAGTGGTGGAGGCGGAACCCGTTAAAAAGAGAGGTGAATTATGTCCAATATTCGCGATCGTTTAAGTAAATATACAGGTAACACAAATCTTACCGTGAACAGTACGAGTAATATAAGAAATAGGTTAAATAATTATATTAATCAACCTAATCAACAAAATAATTTAAATAATGAAAAAGAAGACAAGTCGTTATTAAAAACTGTTTCTGCAGGAGTACAATATTTAGGTCAGGGGGCTTTGAAAGGCCTAGAAGCGACTTTTGTTGATACTCCATTACAAATTGCTGCTGGGATAAAAAAAATATTCGGTGATGACGAAGGAGCTAAAGGATTGATGGAAGCATCGGACGTAAGCTTAACTAACATGCTTGTTAATAAAGCCGCTGGTGAAGAAACAAATCCATACAAAAACGATAACCAAAACTTGTGGAATAAAGAAGTTGATAAAAATAGCTATATCAAAGAAAATAATTTAGGTGGAAAAGTTATGACCGCAGTTGGTGAAATGTTGCCAACCATTGCTATTGGGAGTTCCATGAGTGGTGGATTAAAAGCTAAACATATTGGTTCGAATGTTTTACTTGGAACAAAGGCTTTTTCTGGAGGCACTAATGAAGCATATAGAGAATCTGGAAATTTAGGTAAATCTATGTTATATGGTTTAGGAAGTGCAGGCACTGAACTGCTAACAGAAAAAATAAGTGGAGGAATTCCAGGATTAAAGCAAATAGGAGGGACTACTAGAAAAGAAATCGCAAAAAACTATTTAAAAAATGCTTTAGGGGAAGGTGTAGAAGAAGTTGTTTCATCTTTAGTAAATCCTATATTACAAACAACATATAAAGGTAAAGATGCTTTAAATCAATATAGGACATCAGATTATTGGAAAGAAGTATTAGAAAGCGGAATAGTAGGATCTGCAGTTGGTGGTATTTTAGATGCTCCAAATACTATAAGTAATGTAAAGAATACATCAAATACAAATATTACTCAAAACACCCCAAAAACAGTATATGATTTAGTACAACAAGAACAAAATAGTCAAAATAATGCTAATTTACCAATAATAGATAATAGTCAAAACGATATTGTTCCGTATACTCAACATGAAATAGAAAATTTTAAGAATGGTAAAGTAAAAGTAGTTCAAAATGAAAGCGACATATCATCTTTTGTAGATACGGCATCTAAAGTTCCGAGTAATGCCAAGTTATATTTTGGTAAGTTGGGGAAAAAAATTGCTAACAAAATAAAACAAACTCTTGGAATTAATTTAGAAAATTATAATATTTCATTATCAACTAATGCCGTACGACATACATATAAAAATCATGGAAAGTTAGAATATGAGAATAATCGTGGACAAGTTCCCATAACATCCGACGATTTTAAATTGATACCGCAAATTGTAACAAATTATGATAATGTAAGATTATCAGGCACGACAGAAAATAATAATTCGGCAATAGTTTTTGAAAAAAGAATAGGAGATAATTATTATTTAGTTAGTTATGTGTCTAACAAAAATCATAATTTGGAAGTTAAAACTATGTGGAAAATTAAAGCACAAAAAAAGAACTCTGCCACTGCTTCTGATGCATTAATGCCCCAAAGTCTAACGTCCGAAACGGACAGCGATACGAGTTCTTTATATGTAAATGATAGCACAAATTTAGACAATAGTCAAATTATGCAATCATCTAATAATATTAATATGCAAAATCAATCAAATAATACACGAGATATAAAAGTTCCAACTCAAGAAGATATAAGAAAAATGGAATTGAAAAATACTAAATTACCAACTAGAAAAACATTAAATCCTGCTGAAATATCTAATTTAACAAAAGAAGATGCAAATACAACACCAATATTACAAAATGCTAACGTTTCAACTGGTAATGGTAAGAGTAAGTTTGCTAGTAATATTAGAAATAAAACTAATATGTTAAATGAAGATAGTAAAAATGCTATATTATCTGATGAGGATGTTAGTTATTATAGAGAAGTCACAAATGAAGAAAGCTTAAATCAAGCATTTGAAAGATTAAACACTAATGGTAAAAGTGAAGTAGAAAGATGGTTTAGACAAGAATCTGAAAATGCAGATAGTATTGATGTGGCAGAAGGATGGATTTTGTTAAAACAATATCAAGATCAAATTTCTAAAACAACTGATTTAAACACAAAAAATGAATTAAATCATTCTATGGTACAAGTTGCAAAAAAATTGCGTGATATGGGTACCAAAGCTGGTCAAACCGTTCAAGCATTTAATATTTTAAATCGTTTAACTCCAGAAGGTATGGTATATTATGCTCAGTCAGAATTAGATGAAGCATTTCAGCGTATGGTAAAGAACAAGAGTCAAAATTGGATAAATAAATATAAAAGCGATTTTGAATTAACACCACAAGAAACACAGTTTATTTTAGATACAATGCAAGAAGTATCTCAAATGCAAGACGGATATGATAAAAGAGTAAAATTAGCTGAAATTCAAAAAGTAATGACAGACAAGTTACCACCTCAAAAAGGAGCCGGAATTAAAGCTTGGATGCGTATATCTATGTTATTCAATCCTAAAACACAAGTTAGAAATGTAGTAGGTAATGCTTTAATTGCTCCAGTAAATTCATTTAGTGATTTGATTGGTAGTATAGTAGATAAAAGATTAGCGAAATCAACTAACGTTAGAACTACAGGAACAACATCATTGAAAAATTATGGTAAAGGGTTTAAGAAAGGATTATTTGAAAGTTACAATGATTTAAAAAAAGGCATTAACACAAGAAATATCGAAGGTAATCGTTTTGAGATCAGTCAGGGTAAGTCCTTTAATGATAATACAAAGATAGGTAAAGCTTTAAATAGAGTAGACAATTTTTTGAGTTTTATGTTGGATGCTGGAGATAGGGGATTTTATGAAGCTTCTTTTGTTAACTCAATAAACAATCAAATGGTTTTAAACAATACTACTGAAGTAACACAAGATATGATTGATATTGCCACTTCTGAAGCATTACAAAGAACATGGCAAGATAATAATAATTACACTCGCTTTGTTATGAATATAAGAAGAATGATGAATATGGGTAAAGAATACGGATTAGGAGATATTTTAATACCGTTTGCTAAAACGCCAGCTAATTTAACTAAAGCTATTGTTGATTATTCTCCAGTTGGCTTAATAAACAGCATAAATAAAGGAATAAGATTTAAAAGAAGTTTAACT
Source organism: uncultured Bacilli bacterium (assembly GCA_944332645.1). Lineage (GTDB taxonomy): Bacteria > Bacillota_I > Bacilli_A > RF39 > UBA660 > Faecisoma. The sequence continues at coordinate 51,850 of CALVKK010000001.1, read as the reverse complement.
AATGGACAATTTACTCCGCAATTACAACACGATTTTGTTCAGACATTAGGTAAAGCAACAGCGGGAACTATGTTGTATATATTGGGTTATGCTTTGGCAAAAGCTGGTATTACAAGTGGTGAAAGTGACGACGATAAAGATGTATCTAATTTTTTAAAAAATACTTTAGGGGTTAATTCTTATTCAATAAAAATAGGCGATAAAACTTTCACATATGATTGGGCTCAGCCTTTGGCTGCACCATTAGCAATTACTGCTAACATGGTTCAAAAAGAAAAAGAAGGAGCTAGTTTATTAGAAAATATAACATCATCTTTAGACGAAGGCTTCAATGTTGTTTTAGAACAGTCGTTTTTTGAAAGTATAAATAATGTTTTCAGCGACACAGGATCTGTACCTGAAAAATTATGGGAAGAAGTGTTAGGATTACCTTCTCGCGCAATTCCAACATTTTTCAAACAAATAACTGATATGGTTGATGGCACGCAAAGGACAAGCTTTGAATACGATAAACCATTGGAAACCGCGATTAACAAAGTAAAAGCGAAAATTCCTTTTTTAAGTCAAACTTTATCTCCAAGTGTAGACACATTGGGTAGGGATATACAAAAATATGGTGGAAATAATAATATATTCAATGTATTCTTTAACCCGGCTAATGTTAGTACAGAAAATATAAGTGAAAGTGCGAGTGAAATTTATAGACTTTATAAAGAAACTGGCGATAAAACTATAATGCCTAGAGTAGCACCTTATTATATTAATCAAGACGGAAATAAAATCACTTTATCCGCTAGTGAAAAAGCTGAATATCAAAGTATATCGGGTCAAATTATAGAGGACAATGTTAAAGATTTATTGGACAATGAAATCTATAATGCTATGAGTGACGAAAATAAAGCTGAAATTATCAATAAGATAGTTAATTTTTCTTATAATAAAGCTCGTGAAGAGGTTTTAAATATTCCTATGAGTGATGAGTACAATAAAATTAATATGTACATTAGCGACGGTGGAACGCCTAGTGATTACTATATTAATAAAGAAGAAATTGATTATTCATATGAAAATCCAGCTAAATATTCAACAATAGCTCAAATAACGACTTATTCAAAATATCAAAATTATAACGATGCGATTAAGGATATAAAAGAGCAATATGAAGATAGTAATCAAAGAAAATATGCTGTTATTAATTATGTTAATGGTTTGAATTTATCAATACCACAAAAAGCGATGTTGATTAAATTGAACTATAGTTCTTTTAAAGACTATGATAACCAAATTATAGAATATATTAATTCACAAAATATGACTATTGCTGAAAAAAAGACTATACTAGAGCAATTAGGATTTACAGTTAGAAATGGTAGGGTGTATAGCTAATGAAACAAGATATGAACGGTGTTAGAACAGCTCAAGATTTGGAAAGAAAATATGATCTGGCTGGAATTGAAAAATTAAAGCAAGATTATAATTCGCAAAATCAAGAAATAAAGGAAGTAAATAATGAATTAAAGGATTTTGTTAGTTCAGTTACTGAAACAATCCAAGAACTTCAAGACCAGGTTGATGGAAACATTACAACCTGGTTTTATTCTGGAGTTCCGACATTGCAAAATGAACCAGCTAGTAGTTGGTCTACTGACGAAGAAAAAAACAACCATTTAGGCGATTTATACTATGATAAGGAAACTGGTTATGCTTATCGTTTTTCTTTAGAAAATAGTATATATAGTTGGCTAAAATTAACTGATTCAGATTTAACTGAAGCTTTAGCATTAGCTAATTCAGCAAAAGATACAGCTGACAGTAAAAGACGAGTGTTTTTAGAACAACCAACACCACCTTATGACAATGGCGATATGTGGATTAAAAATAATGAAATTTATATATGTCAAATAAGCAAACCAGCAGGGCAAACATTTGCTGAAAATGATTTTATAAATAATTTAAAATATACTGATGATACATATGCAATTCAAGTTGGACAAGATTTGACTGTATTATCCGGTAGTGTATTAGAAATTAAAAGCGATGTTGACGAACATACAACAAAAATAACTCAAACTCAAGAATTAGTAAATGAACAAGGGGAGCAAATTGGCGTATTAGGTCAACAGTATACTGAAGTTCAACAAACAACATCTGAACTTGGTATAACTGTCGGACAAACATCCCAAAACGTTAGTGAATTAAATAACGCAGTTGTTGAAAACCAAAACAACATAGCTAGTCAGCAAGACGACATTTCAAATTTAAATGCTAACCTATCAAATACAAATGATGAATTAAATCAAGTAAAAAATGATTTATCTACGGCTAACAGTACAATAAATGAAATGAAATACACATTTACAACTGATGAATTAAAGATACAGTCAGCCAATGATCCTATTAATTCAGCTTTGGACAACCAGGGTATTAGAGTTTATAATTACACGACATTAAAATCAGTCTTAAATGATAAAGGTAGTGGTTTTGACGATTTAATCGTTACAAATACAGCTCAAATTGCTTATTTAAAATTTGTAAAAGCTACTGATGAAGATGGAGAACCAGTAACAGATATACACCATTTGGTTTCTAACATTCAAACAGTAGAGGATTTATTGTAGGAGGTGAATTATGAATATAGGTGAATGGTATTCGTATACTGGGACACCAGAAACGTCTACATTTTCTCATGAATCAGGAATTGATGTAATGGTTGTCAGCCAAAATCAAATCAACAATACATCTTTGGTAAGAATTAGACCGTGGGGTTTAAAATTATCTGGTAGTACTTATAATTTAAATAATCAGACCTTAACTGTGAAAGCTGACAATTCGACAAAAACTTCAAAAACTTCTTACGATTTTAGACAAGCAACTATTGATGATAAATTTTATTTAACTGATAATTATCCGTTTAAAAGAGCAAGTGGTAGTGGTAGTGGCAGTTTAGTTGATGGTGCTTACTTAGTTGATGGTGCTTACGTTTATGATTTTACGATTAAACATGAAGACGATGGTACTAAAACAATACCAATTTATGCTTTAATACCATTTCACAATAGTGCTTCAGGAAGAGATTGGGTTGTTGATATTGATTTAGAATTACCAGCTATAGCAAGAGCAAATACGGTTGTTATTTCAAAAACGTACATTGACGATCCAATTAATATAGCGATCAACAAAACCGATGATTCTTTTACAACAACATTAATTTATAATGCAGTAAATACCGATGGAACAGTAACCACAGAAGAAATCGCAAATAAAACCGCCAACAAAAATATAAGTTACACAATTTCAACAGAAAAATTAACAACAATTCTTTCTAAAAATAAAACGTCTACGAGTGTTTTAGGGATTTTATATGCGTATACATATTCTGGAAATACACAAATTGGTCAAAAATCCTATGATTTGACTTTGAACATAGAAGAGACCCCACCTATTGTGTCGGCAACAGTTGTGGATACTAATGCTACTACAATCGCACTAACTGGCGATGGTTCCAAAATAATTAAATATATTTCAAAACCAAAAGTAACAATAACTGCTCAGGCTCAACAGCAAGCCGATATTTCAAGTTATTCTACGGTTTGGGGCAATTCAAGTTCGACAGCTCAAGAAACAACGTTCAACAGTGGTATAGATAGTAATATCGTAACTGTGTCGGCAAAAGATAGTCGTAATTGGGTAGGCGAGGAAGAATATGATTTAAATGCTCTAGGGAAATATATTGAGTATATTAAGCCTAATTTCAGTAAGTTTACTTTAAGTCGACCTGAAACGACATCTAATACGATAAACGCTGATTTAACTGGTGTTTGGTTTAATTCTTCATTTGGTGCTACTTCAAACACATTAGAATTTAAATATCGCTATAAAGAAAAAGGTGGAGAATACGGAGATTATCAAACAATTACTTTAACAACAAATGAAAACAATTTTAGCTTTAACGGAAGTTTAGGCAGTTCATTTAATTACCAAAAACAATATGATTTTGAGTTTATTTTGACAGATAAATTGATGAGCGTTATAACAACATTTAATCTTGAAAAAGGTGAATCAATTATAAGAGTTGCTGAAACTTATGTTAGAATTTTAGGAGACATAAAAATTAAAGGGAATATAAATATAAACGATGAATTATTAGATGATTTTATTATTGAACAAAATAAAAATTCTAATGGAAATTATATAAAATATAAAAAAGGCTTTTTGTTACAATTTGGTACTGTAGTAGCACCGGCAGATCAAACCTATGCCGATTTAAATTTTCCAACGGCGTTTTCAAATAGCGATATACTCGATATTAGAATTCAAGCAGGAATTAGATATATTGGTGGGGCTGGTTATGGTGGTTCTGCACAATTAACAACATTAACGACACCACAAATTCAAACTAATTCATCAGGTTTTATTTATAATGTAAAAACAGATGGGACAGCACCAAATTTCCAACGTCATCTAGAATGGCTGGCTATTGGAAATTGGAAATAGATAGAGGTGAGTTAATGAATAATATTGCAAATTTTTTAAATGATTTCTCACTTTTAATCCTTGCAATTAGTGCTATTATTGTTGCTATTATAAAACTTTATAAAAACACAAAAAAAGAAATAGATACATTACCAAAAAAAATAAAGAATCAAGTTAATATTGATGATTCTATTATCTCAAAGATGGAAGATTTAAAAGAATTTTTAAATGCTGATAGAGTACAAGTTTACGATTTTCATAATGGTGGTCATTATGCGAATGGAAGAAGTGCATTGAAGACTAGCTGTAGTTACGAAGTTATACGAACTGGTGTTAGCCACAAACAAAATTATTTACAATCAATACCTTTGAGTTGCTTGTCAAGATTTGTTAGTAAACTAATGAACGATGGGTTTCTTGAAGTTAGGAATCTTGAAGAAATTAAAGATGAAATGCCATCGACATATCAGTTGAAAAAAGAAATGGAAATAAACTCGTTTTACGATGTTATTCTAAACAATAAAAATGGCGAACCAATCGGATTTTTGGCAGTACAATACTTAAAAAACAAATATAACATCACAGAAAAAAATAAGCAAGAAGTGTTAAAATTAAAATTTTTTGTTGAAGAACAATTAGAAAAATTAATGAAATGAGGTGAAAAAGGTGAGTAATAAAATGTACGATATTTTAAAATGGATTGTAATAACTGTTTTACCTGCATTGTTGACATTATTTGGCGTAATTGGGGCAACATTACAATGGAATTTTACGGACACTGTGATTACTATTGGCACAGCGGTAATTACATTTTTAGGTACAATTATCGGGGTGTCTAGCGTTAATTATAATAAAAATAAATAAGGAGAGTGATTTTATGAAATTTATACCAAGAACAACTGCACCAAGCAAAAACGATGAAAATTATTATAGCAACAAAAACGAATATTACAAAAATGGATATGGTATGCCGAATTGCACTGCATATACATATGGTCGTATATTAGAATTATTGGAGTATATACCTAACGGTTTATACTATGGCAATGCAGAAAATTGGTACGATGGTACAAAGAATTTAGAAAAGGGGCAAACACCAAAATTGGGAGCCATTGCTTGCTATAGAACAGGTAAAACGCATAATAGCAGTGACGGTGCAGGTCATGTGGCGATAGTAGAAAAAATAAATGGAGATAGTTTTGAATGTTCGAATAGTGCTTACAAAGGAACTAATTTTTATATGACTAAAGGATACGACACTAAAAATAACAAAAATTTTCAAGGATTTATATATTTGCCTATTGAATTTGAAGAAGAAGAAACTGAGATACCTTCTAAAATCGATTTTGAGGTAGGAAATAAGGTTATTTTAAAGAGTAGTGCTACTGTTTATCAAGGGAACAATAAAGGCTTAAAAATACCTGATTCCGTTAAAAATAAAACCTATACTATTCAAGAAATTGATAGCAAAGGGAATTTGTTATTAAAAGAGATTTTTTCCTGGGTATTATGTAATGAATGTATATCAGCTGAACAAGATTATACAACTTACAAAGTCAAAAAAGGCGACACATTATATAAAATAGCAAAAAAATACAACACAACAGTAGATGAATTAGTAAAGTTAAACAATATTAAGGATCCTGATGTAATCATAACAGGACAAGTATTAGAAATACCAGCTTAGTGCTGGTTCTTTTTTTGTGCGGGAAAAATAATTTGTCTCTTTTGAGATAAGGTCCACCATACTTCAAAAGAGACTAATTGTAAAAAATCGTTAATTCATAAGTGTTTTCGTTAAATTCTATTTTATTAATTAGTTGATGTAGTATGTCATTTTTTTCTCTTATTGAGATGTTTTCATTTAATAGAATTTCGTAAACTTTTTTTCCATTTTCAATTATTTCTTTTTTATGATCGTCTAAATTACTTTCGTTATTATTCGAAAATTCATTTAGCTGTGATTTTAAATATTGTTGTTCTTTTTCTATTTTTATTTTATTTTCTTTATATTCCTCTAAACTGTCAACTCCACTTTGGTAAGCTTCTTTAGCTCTATTTAGTTTTAATTCATTCATTTTAATTTGATTTAAAATTATTGACTTTGTGTCTACCTTTTTTTCGGTTTTTGATTTTTCCACAATATTACTTATTATTCCAGTACTAAAATCTCTTTTTATTTGTTGTATAACTAAATTTTCAACTTCGCTCATTACTAATGTAGTTTGATTAGAACATTGTCCGTGATTGTATCCATTACATCTTAATTTCTTTCTATTGTGTTTTATTAATGTATGACCACATTCTTTACATCTTATAATACCACGCAACCAATAATTAACTTCACTGTCAATTCGTTGATATGGTTTTCTAATTCTAGTTTTTAAAATATTTTGTGTTCTTTCAAATAATTCATTTGAAATTATAGCTTCATGTTTTCCATTAACTATTATACTTTCTTCATTGTTGAAATCCCATTTTGTTTTACCCGTTGGTGTCCATCTTAATTTACCTATATAAACAGGATTAGCTAAAATATAATAAATTGTTCTTGCTTCAAATCTTTTTCCTTTTTTTGTCTTTATATTCATTTTATATAATTGTTTTGCAATATCTAACATAGATTTGTTTTTAATAGTAAATTCTTCATAAATAAATTTTACAATTTGAGATTCACTTTCATTTACTACAAGAATGTTATTTTGCTTATCAACATCGTATCCAAAAGCTGGAGTTGATTGCAGTCCTCCCTTTAGTGCTTTTTCAGTCATTCCACGCTTTACTTCGCCCGAAAGGTTTACAAGGTAATATTCATCAAACCATTCGATAATTCGCTCTATAAGCCCGCCAAATGGACCTGTAGGAAGTGGTTCAGAAACTGATATAATATTTATATTGTGTTTCTTTCTTAATAGAGATTTATATACGATACTTTCTTCTTGATTACGAGCAAATCGGCTGAATTTCCATAAAACAATTGTGTCAAAAGGTTTTTTATCGGCTTTTGCAGTAGCAATCATATTTTGGAATTCAGTTCGTTTAAGTGCGTTTTTCCCCGATATTCCCTCATCTTCTATAAAAATATAATCAATATTTAAATACATATTATTTCTTTCACAATACTCCCAAATTGCTTTTAATTGCGAAATTGGAGAATATTCATCTTGTTTATCAGTTGAAATTCTTATATATGCTCCAGCAATTTTTTCATATATTGTATTATTAAATTTTTGTGATTTAAGCCATTCTTTAAATTCATTTATAACCTGATTCTTCATTATAGCACTTCCTTTTTACTAAATTTTATGCTATAATTGTACATGAAAACACGTACAATTATGCAGACTTGTTTTCGTTGCTACCGTTGCCGCGGTAGTTTTTTTATACAATTTTATTGCATATCAGATTTATTGATAACAAATTTAATTTGATCATCCAATAGACTATCTAAATAGTAAAAATTAAATGTATCTGAATCTTTAACATCATAAGCGATTTGCCCTTTTAATAAATCACCAGACATTATGGAGCCATCTAATTGGCTAGAAATAGCTTCAGTTAATAAAGCATATTTTCCTCTTTCTCCGTTTGAGTCTTTTAAATCAAAACTCATCATAGAAGATATGTTTAACTCTTCAGAACCGTTATTTTCTATTGTTAAATCAATAACTAAAAAATAATCATTTTCAGGCTCTGTATAGCTTTGACATTCTCCGTCATACTCCCAAGAACATTCTCTTTCTAATTTTGTAACAGAATTTATTTTTATTTTTGTATCATTTACTATAGCTGTTTCTGTTAAAGTAAATTCTTTTTTTTCGTTTCCAGACTCATCTTGAGAAACAGTTTCTGTACAACCTGTAATTCCAGCAAGTAAAACCATAGTTAAACCAATCATTAGTAATTTTTTCACTTAATACACCTCCTATCTAACATCTATTTTAAAACTCCCGTACTAGCAAGTTTTAAGCTAATTATATCATTGTAATTAAATATTGAAATAATAATACTTATTAGAGACACTACTATATATATGTGTTAAAATGTTTACTAAGCCAATTAGATATTTTTAAATATAGATGCATATATTAGTATAACAATGATTACCAAAACAAGTGCTAAAATTGCTAATTTTTTAGTTCTATTATCGAAAATTTTTACATTATCTTCATTGCGATATTTTAGATAATAAATGCTGTAATTAATACAATACCATATCATTGCAGGTGCAAAGTTAGGCTCGTAATTTGGAATTATATTAATTCCTATAATTAAGAATATTATAGCCCATACAATACTATTTATAATACAGGTTTTGTTTACATCTTTTGTTGTAAATTCCACATCTTTGTTTAAGACAACGAATTTTACCAAAGGATAAACCATATAACAACTCATTGTAATAAAAAAATCCAAAATAAATATCATAAAAATACACCTCCAATCATACATCTATTTTAAAAATACCTGTACTAGCGTATTTTTAATCAATTTTATTTTCTAATAGGAATTTAATATATCTATTTGCTTCATCATCATGTTTATAATTTTGTCCTTTTCTCTTTTGCTATTCCGATTATTTTAACTGGTAATTGTTCTATTTGTTCTTTATTAAATATTTGTACTTGGTAGTTGCTATTGTATGGCTGCAATACTATACTATCATTTTGAAATAATACCTTTTTAAATGTAGCATCAAATCCATTGACCATAACAGCGCAGTCCTTACCACTTATGACTTCATTTGTTTTTAAGAAAATTACTATATCATCATTATCATATTTGGGGTACATACTATCACCACTAATTTTTAGTCCGTAGTATTCTTTACCGCCTTTAGTCCAATCTTTAGGTATCTCAACATAATCTATTATATCTTGTTGGGCTTCTATAGGTATTCCGGCCTTAATTACACCTAAAACTGGTATTTTTATAGTATTTGATGGTATGTCTACAACATCAGCATTATCGAACCTTAAGTCTGAAATAAGTAATTCAGGTAGCCCAATATTTAATGCGTTAGCAATTTGTTCTACATTGTCAATAGATGGTTTAATTTCTTCTGTTTCCCATCTTGCAATTGTGGTTTGATTTACACCTACCTTTTCAGCCAACTTATTTTGTGATAATCCTTTTTTTTCTCTTAAAAATTTAAGGTTTGAAGAAAAGAAATTAGGCATAGTAATTCCTCCTTTCATATTGATTATATATTATTTTTTTTAAAAAAGCAATAAAAATTATGCTTATTTGCATAAAAAGTATTGACTTCTGCAAATAAGCATAGTATAATGTAGGTAGTTAGGAGGGATAAAGTTGAAAAATACTAGAGAATTAATAGCTGATGAACTTCGTTCTATTAGAGCTAAAGAAAAAATGTCTATTGAAATTGTAGCCGAAAAGGCTGGTATTAATAAAGATACACTTTGTAGATATGAGAATAATCAGGTTTCTATGCAAATCGATATATTAGAAAAAATTTTGCTAGTATATAACGAAGATTTTGACATTTTTTTTAGAAAAATATATGCGAATAAGCAGAAAAACAACGAACAGGAGTAGATAAGATGAAAGAATGTCAAAAAGAAGAAAAATGCAATAATATTTTAAACAAAAATATAGAATATGTAATTATTCAAAATGAAGAAACTAAAGAAATAATAGTTGAATTTACTCAAGAATATGTTGATATTATTAAACCTTATATAGTTAGAGTAAAAGAAAAAAACAGTTAGAAAAAACTAACTGCAAATATTAATATTCCGTATCCTTAATGTGTTTTGGGTCGTTTCCGTAACTTTCTCTAGCACGAATCTTACCGTCACGACCGTGTAAAAGCGCTTCACTGTTTTGATTTTTAGCGATTGATTGAGCATATTTATATGCATCGCTTTGATTATCAAAATGTTTAGTTGCGCGTTTAGCGTTTTCACGTTTTACATCCCAACCACCATTTGGATTTGGAACAGTATGTTGATTTGCCATAATTCCTCCTTTCAAAAACATTGTAAAGGAGAACATAAAGCAAGTCAACAAAATAATTTAAAGAATAAGGACAAACCTTAAAAAAATATTATTTAGTAGGTGAGAATATGAAAAAAAACAAGTCTGCATTAAAAATAAAAAGTTCTAATCCACCTAATAAAGAAAGATTAGAAAAAATAATAAAAAATCTAACATTATTTATTCAAGAAAATTATTATTCATAGTTTTCTAAAAAAGAAAGGACAAGCTATATGAAAAATAAAGAGGGAAAAACATTAAACGAAGTATTAAAAGAAAATCAAATTAAAATGAGAAAACAATTTTTAAAAGAAAAGAAGAAAAAAGAACACAGAATGATAATCGGTATGGTTGTGGTTGGTGCATTGTTAGTAGGTATGTTCTATTTAGGCTATTTATTACAGAACAATGCTTTAGAACAATGCAGTCGAAATAATGATCGAGATTATTGTTTAGTGAATTTATAGAAAGGGGTGATGTAAAAATGACTGTACAAAAAAAAGATTGGTCACGGGGGTGCTCCAATCAAGTTGTAAATAAAAATTTACAACTAAAGTATATCTTAAAAATTAGATTATGTCAAATTGAAGACATAATAAACGATTTTAAAAAAGAACTAAAGGATAGGTGTTAAGGAATGAATAAAGTAAATAGTTTTACATTTTATTATGACTATTATAACTTAATCGATACATTACCAATAGAAGATAAAAGTATTTTATTAATAGCTATTACTGATTATGTATTTAAAGATATTGAACCTATATTAACAGGACACAATCAAGCAGTCTTTAACACTTTGAAATCACAGTTAAATTTATCAAAAAACAATTCAAAAAGAAGTAAAAAAAATGAACCGGAAGAAAACCGAAAGGCAAACCAAAGAAAAACCGGAAAGCAAACCGGAAAGAAACCGAATGAGGAACCGGAAGAAAACAAAACAAGTGTTTTAAGTTTTAAGTTTTTAGTTTCTAATTTAGAGTTTTTAAAAGATAGGGGATTGTTAAGGGGAAAGATTGAAGATTGGCTCATGTACAAAAAAGAGCGAAAAGAACATTATACTGAAACAGGATTAAAGTCTTTACTAACGCAAATTGAAAACAACACAAAAAAATATGGCGAAGAAAAAATTATTAACTTAATCGATGAGTGCATGGCAAATAATTACAAAGGAATAATTTTTGACCGTTTAAAAAACGAAAAGCCAATAGAACAAGTTCCTGACTGGTTCAATAAAAATGTCGATGATGATTTACTAACTGATGAAGAATTAGAGGCTTTTGAAAAAGAATTAAGGGGTGAAAAATGATTGTAGAAATAGAAGTTTCAAACGAAAAAGTGTATCTAAAGTGGGCTAAGCCTAGTATTCCAATGTACCACATTGTTAGAGATATAAACGAGGCTAAAGTATTTACACCTAAAAGAGCAAAAGAACTACAAGAGCGATTCAAACACAAAAAAGCGAGGTTAATACCATGCGTGAAAAATTAGTTTATGAATACCTTTGTAAAAATCATTTAGGAAAAGCTAATTTAATCAAAAACAAAGACTTACGACAAATATTCAATGTGAATAGTGATAAGACAATGCGAAAGATCATTCAAAATATCAGAGAGGACAAGCAGTATCCAAAATTGATTGGAAGTATATCGGGTATTAGTGGTGGATTTTATATCTGTACAACACGAGAAGAGGTAGAAGAAACAATTAACAATACTAAACATCGTGCAAATCAAATGTTTAGAACGACAAAAATTATGGAATGGAAAAGTAAAATAGGAGGAATGAATTTATGATAAAAAAACCAAATGAATTAATTAATGAAAATCAAAAAATAAGAATGTTAATAGCTGGGTATCCAGGAATAGGTAAAACGACTTTAGCTTTATCTGCACCAAAACCATTATTGGTAGATGTAGATTTAGGTATCAATAGAGTTATGGCTAGTGCAAGAAAAGACTTTATTCAACCAAATAGTTATGAAGAATTAATCGAAGATTTAAAAGGCGATTTAAGTGATTATGAAACTTTAGTAATTGATACTGGTGGAAAATTATTAGAATTAATGAAGAATTATGTTATTAAACAGGATGTTAAAAATGCTAAAAAAGACGGTAGTTTATCATTACAAGGTTATGGAGCTGTGGCAAGAGAATTTTCAAGATTTATGGATAATTGCTACTACAATTTAAGAAAAAACATTGTTATTGTTTTTCACGCAGTTGAAGAAAAAGATGAGGAACAAACAAAGTTAAGAATTTTAGTAGAAGGATCTACAAAAAACACAGTATGGCAAAATGTTGAAATTGGTGGCTTTATGGAAATTATCGGTAAAAAGAAAACTATCGGATTCGATAATTGTGAAAGATATTTTGCTAAAGCAAGTTTTGGAATTAAAGGTGTAATGAAAATACCTGAATTAGACGGAACAAAACCAAATGACTTTTTAACAAAATTGTTTCAATTAGCTAATAACAACATCAAAAAAGAAGCTGTATTCTTTGAAGAACAAAAGAAAGAATATGAAAAATTAATGAATGAAATAGTACCACAAATTGAAAAAATGGAAACCAAAGAAGATTTAACAAGTATGACAAAATTAATTAAAGAAACTAATCATATTTTAACAAGTGAAAAAGAGTTGAAACACAAATTTAAAGAAAAGGTAGCAGAATTAGGTTATCAATGGAATAGTGAGAAGAAAGAATATGAAAAAGTATCTAATAACACCGACATTGCTGAATAGTTGGAAATATTGTGTCGAAAATCAATATGGCACTTTGGAAGATTTTATTAAAACTTTAAAAAAAGAAGAAGTCGAAGATAAAAGTAAATTTGTTAAGGGTAATGAGTTTGAGGAGTATATGGTTGCTCATTATCCTGAAACAAAAAATGGATGTTACCAAGTTAAAGTATATAAAAATATTGATAATTTCATTGTCTACGGAAAAATTGATTGTTTAAAAGCTGGAGTTATTACTGATTATAAGCACACTAACAATTATGATGTCGGTAAATTTTACGGAAGTTATCAAACAGCAGTTTATATGGAATTAGTACCAGAGGCATATAAAATGCAATATGTAATTTGTAATAATTTTGATAAAAAAGATATGGTAAACGACTGGGAAGAAGATAAAAAACAATTACGAATTTTTAAAGAAGAATATTATCGTGAAGAATTAAAAATGGATTTAAAAGAAGAAATTTATAAATTTATGAATTGGCTAGAAAAATATGACTTGTTAAAGATTTATCAAGAAAATTGGGAAAGTAAATATTAAAAGGGTGAACGTAATGAATAACTTAATTATTAAGCAATATGAAATTGATTATAGTTTTATAATAAAAAATTATTTAGATAGAGAACTTTGGAATAAAAAATGGAATTTGTTTGTATATAAAGATTTTATATTTTCGTTACAACTATACGAAATTAATACACAAAGCAACAGTATTGTATTGGAAATTAATATAAAAAATAATGATTATAGCAATTATAATTTTATAACTTATCATATTAATCAAAGCAATATAAAAATTCTAAAGAAACAAATTAACGGTGCAATATTTGATTTAATATGTTCTTGTGAAAAATATTACATAAGAAAAGAAAAAGGATATGAATTAATACAAGCAGCCGAAAGTGAAGAAGAAGATATGCTAACAAAAATAGCAGAAGATTTTTTAGATGATAATGGTGTTAGTAATAAAGAAATAAGAGATGTATATATAGATAATTATGTCTCAAACAACAAAAAAACAGATACCTACTTATCTAATTATCTTCAAGGTAGAAAATATCAAGTATTAAGTGATTTGTATTTAGTATATACAAAAGCAGCGGAAGACAAAGAAAGATATGATACGGTTAATAATGCTATAAAAAATAATGTTAAATATATGGAAATATTAGAAGAAGCAAATAGGTATTTAAATCAACTTCATAATGATGAAGAAAGAGAAGAATTGGAGGTAGAGTTTAGAGAATGTTTGGAAGCAATATAGATAGAGATTTCTTTAGACAAAATACTCAAGATTCATTAAATAGAGAACTTAACAAAATAGAACATTATTATATGAAAATTTATGATGAATATTATTCTACTGGTTCTAGGGATAGTGCATTTTTAAAAGATTTAGTTGATAGTTTAATAGGCATATCAGCAGTATTAGAAGTTTATGTAGAACATAAAGGGATATATTCCGATTACGCAATAGAAAAATTAAATAATTCACTATCATATATAAAAAGTACGATTAATTATTTTGAAAGTAAAAATAGTAAGGAGAAAAGTAATGAATAAAGCAATACTTATAGGTCGGTTAACAGCCAAACCTGAATTAAAATATACAAGTTCAAACATAGCAGTAACGAGTTTCAATTTAGCAGTAGATAGACCACCTCGTGAAGACGGAAAAAAAGAGGCTGATTTTATTGAAATTAGAGTGTGGAGAAAGCAAGCTGAAAATATTTGCCAATATTTAGATAAAGGTAGTTTAGTAGCTATAGAAGGTAGAGTACAAACTGAAAAATTTACAACTAAAGACGGCGAAAATAGATACAAAACATTAGTCGTTGCTGAAAGAGTAATGTTCTTAAATAGCAAGAAAAAAGAAGAAACTAAAGAAGAAAAACAAGACAATACTGATGTGTTCGCTGATTTTGGTGAAAGTGTGTCTATTGATGATAATTGGTTAGATTAATGATAGGAAATGTCTTAAAAATAATTCAATGGTTGTATGACCAAGACAAAAATAAATTATTTGAAATAAAAGAATACAAAGAAAAAAGAAATAAAAAACAAAATAAAAAGTATTGGAAATTATTAGGAGAATTATCATTAAAGACAAAAATAGGAATAGAAGAATTACATTTTGAGATGCTTAAATCTTATAGTCCTAGATATGAAATTTTAGTACCTAATGAAAGTAATATTAGAGGTATCGAATATTACGAAAAAAAATCAAAGATATTAAAAAATGGCAAGGAATTTTATGTGTACCACGTGTACACTCCTAGCCACGAATTAAATACAGCTGAATTTGCAATTTTATTGAAAGGACTTTGTGAAGAATGCAAACAACAAGGAATCGAAACATTAAGTCCGGAAGAGTTAGAAGAATTAGAGGAAGATGTTAAAAGTCAGGGGGTGGCTTAAATGCCAAATTATACAAAATTATTACAATTTAATAAAGACACAATAAGGACCATACAACAAAGAGATAATTATTCGTGTCTTTTTTGTAGAATTGGTTATCATTGTGAAGAATTTAATCCTAATAAAATGGATTTTATAATTCACGATATTATGCACTTTGTACCCAAGTCAAAAATGGGTTTAGGAATTGAAGAAAACGGGGTTGAGGGGTGTAGATATCATCATCATTTGCTGGACAATGGTAATCAAAGTCTACGAAAAGAAATGTTATCAATAATGGAAAATTATTTAAAGAGTCTTTATCCAAGTTGGGATAAGTCGAATTTAGTTTATAAGAAATGGAGTACTAAATGAAAAGTTTAGAAGAAATCAAAAAGAATAAATATTTAGAAATAAAAAAAGAAGGTAGAGATGGTTTTGGTGGGACTTTTTACGATAAAAAAAGTAGATGTCATTTAAATTTTATAATGAGTTGGGGAGCTGAATTTGAACATTGTTCGGTATCGATGCCAACTAGATGTCCATCGTGGGAACAAATGTGTTCAATGAAAGATTTATTTTGGAAAGATGATGAGGTATGTATGCAATTACATCCAGCAAAAAAAGATTATGTTAATAATCATCCATATTGTTTGCATATTTGGCGACCTATTAACAAAGAAATACCAACACCGCCATCAATTTTGGTAGGTTTAAAAAAAGATTATACAAATGAAGAAGTATTTGAAATAACAAATGCTATAAAAAATAATGAACTTACTAAGTGGTAGAAATGGGGTAACTGGATGAATAAGTATCGTAATGAAAAAGTTTATTGTGATAAAGCTAACCGATTTTTTGACAGTAAGAAAGAACATGAAAGATTTCATCAATTAGATTTACTATTGAAAGCAAATGAAATAACTGATTTAACATTACAACCAAAATTCGAACTACAGCCAAAATTCAAGAAAAATAATAAATCATATCGAAAGATAGAATATATAGCAGATTTTATGTACTATGATAATAAATTAAAAAAAATGATAATTGAAGATACAAAAGGATATAAAACAAAAGATTATTTATTGAAAAAGAAGATGTTTGAGTATATATATCAAGATTGTGAGCTGAAAGAATTATGAAATATCTAGAATCGTTTAAAAAATATTTTCTGCCAAGCTACAAAAGAGCTGTGTTTAAAGCAAAACTATTGAACGATAAATGCGCATTAATTGAATTGCAAAGTACCATTTGGAATAATTGGAATTTAACGAAAAATGAAAAAATTAAGCTGTTAAAGGAGTTGGGAATTTGGAAGATATGAAAAAAGTTTATTATTCACTATATAAAGGCGATATTGAATTAGCATTTGGTACAAAAGAAGAAATTGCTAAAAAAATGGGTGTAAAAAAGAGGACATTAGATTTTTATAATACACCAACTTACCAAAAAAGAGGTACAGGTAAAAAAAGAAGATATTTAGTAGAGGTAGATTAAAAATGAAATTTGAAGATATGATAAACAAAATAATCAATTGTGATTGCTATGAGATGATTAAAAATATACCTGATAAAAGTGTTGATTGCATTTATGTAGATATTCCTTATCTTTTTCAACAAGGTGGAACAGGAACTTCGAGAATTGCTTTACAGGTTCAAAAAATGAAAAAAGAATTAAAAAAAGCAGACATTTACGATGGTATTGATTATAAAATTTTTGATGAATTTGTAAGAATCCTAAAAAATGTAAATTGTTTTATATGGTGTAGCAAGGAACAAATATTTTCAATATTAGATTGGTTTAACAAAAACACTAATTCTACATATCAAATATTAACATGGAATAAAACTAATCCTGTTCCTATGTGTAATGGTAATTGGTTAAGTGATATAGAATATTGTTTGTATTTTAATAGAGGAACAAAATTAAATAATGGTTATGAACTAAAAAGTAAATGGTATGTAAGTTCTTTAAATCAAAATGACAAAATTCTTTATAATCATCCAACAATAAAACCACTTAACCTTGTTAAAAGACATATATTACATACAACGCAACCAAATGATATAGTATTAGATTGTTTTTGTGGAAGTGGTACAACTTGTGTGGCTTGTCAAGAAACGGGAAGAAGATTTATAGGTATGGAAATAAATAAAGAATATTATGAAATAGCAAATAAAAGAATAAACGGAATTACTGCGTGGGGACAAGCAAGTATATTTACAGATTTCGATAAATTAGAAAAGCAAAAAGTTTTAAATGAGGTGGAATAATGTTAGAACAAATAAAAGCAGAAATTAATAATATGCTAAAAAACGACCGTTATTATAAAGCATATTCAAAAGAAGATACGATAAAGGCAATCTTGATTGATATAAATAATATATTTATCAAATATCAGGGACCAGAAACAAAATTTATTTTAGACGATGAAATACTTGAGTCATTTTCATTGATATATAAATTAGCAAACAAAGGAATTATTAATTTAAATCACGACAATATAGAAGCAAAAGGTATTAAAGTAACATATTAAAAGGGGTGGAATAAATGATAAGTGGTGCAAGTGATGAAGAATTAGATATAGCAATAGCTAGAGCAAATGTCTTACTAGAATTACAGCCTAAAATAGATGAACTAAAAAAAGAAAATCAAAAATTAAAAAATCAACAAAAAGAATTTATACAATGGTTAGAAAGTGAAATAAGCTTTATAAAAAATACATATTCTCAAATTAATGGCGATTATATGATGATGAACCCTGTTATTAAAAATTGGATCGCTATAATGGAAAAGATTTTATCAAAATATAAAGAAATAACAGGAGGTAAAGAATGAATCAAATAATAACAAAAATTTATTGTGATGTATGTAAGAAAGAGACTAAAAATGAAGAAGTCGACATACAAGTCATATTTACAACTGAACAGAATGAAGGTAAAAAATGCCCACCATATCTTTGTAATGAAAAATTAAATTTATGTGATGATTGCATAGGAAAAATATTAAACGGAAATTATATTTTTGCTTCAGGTGGAATGGGATGTAATACTTATAGTTTTAAAAAATGATTAGGAGTGATAAATAATGAATGTAGATAATTATGGTGAAATAATAAATGGCGAAAATACATATAAAACCATAGCAAATATTATAAAAACAGGAGGTACAGTAGGAATAGGTTGGACTGATGAGAAATCAACACATTTAGATATAGTTTTTAAATTAGGGTTAGATATAAAATACGGACAATTTCAAAGAGGTATCAAATCAAACTATTTGTTTGTTAGTATTATTGATCATACGAGTTATGGTTTTTCGACCGATAGTATTAAATTAGGTGGTTATATTCAAGAAAAATTAAGAATGAATAATGAATGTGGCGATAAATTAGCCGAATTAATTAACGGAATAATAAGTAATTTACAGAAAGTAGATGCTTAAAATGATATGTAACGAATGCAAAAGTAAATTCGGACAAGTTTACGAGAGTAATGATATTGAGGTGGAAGATGAAGAAGATTAAAGAAAAATGGGCTAGCTTGTTTATACCTAAAAACACACAGTACTGTCATCATAAATTTAAAAAAATTAAGAAATATGGCGTGTGCGCTAAACCATGCAGATACTTTAAAATAATATACACTAGCGATAATAAACCAGTAGAATATTGCAAATTACTTAATCAAATATTAGATATACAAGACCAAGTGAAAGACTGTGGCATTAATGATGTTTTTGGGAGGAAAATATGAAATTAGAAGAAGGAATGTATGTTAGAACTAAAAACAATGGTATTTGTAAACTTTATAGAGAATTTCACGAAGATAGTGTTGATGTAGGAATTGGCGTTTTTCCTGAAATTGATGGATTTTTTATAGATAAAGAAGAAATTAATTATATAGAAAAAAAAGATGTATTAAAAGCAAGTTATAACATAATCGATTTAATTGAAGAAGGAGATTATGTTAATGGATATAAAGTAACTGCAATATATAACCCAAATGGTGATGATATTTTTAATTTTACATTAATAATGGAACATGGATATAAAACTATAAATCCTTATATAAAACATTATCCTATTAAATCAATAGTAACGAAAGAACAATTTGAAAGTATGACTTATGAGGTGAAAGAATGATAAAAAAAGGAATTTATCCTAAAACAAAAAGAGTAAAATGTAGTGGAGATAAGATTTATGTTACTGAAAAATTAGATGGTAGTAATTTAGTCTTTTTTAAGAAAAATGAGAAATTATACATTGCACAAAGAAATAATATTATTTGTATTGAAGAAATTGAAGAACAAAAAGAAATATTATATAAAGGATTGTATCAATGGTTGCTAGATAATAAAGAAGTACTACAAAACGAATTACACGAGAATAGTGCTATTTGTGGAGAATGGCTTGGAATGGGGCAATTAAAGTATACTATCGATGAGTTCGATAAAAAATGGTATATGTTTGCTAAAGCCAATATAGATGATGATTTTAATTTATATAATTTAATTTATGACCACGATTTGTTTATATACCCATTTGCTAGTCAAACAATTCCTAATTTTATTGGTATAGTACCTAATGTAGCTGAATTAAATGTTTTACCAAATAAAGAATATTTAGATAGTATTTATGAAAAATACTGTAACAAAGTAAAAAGAAATGTCGAGGGATTTATAGTAAATCATAATAACATCATTTCAAAATATGTAAGAATGAAAAACGGCAAATTAAGAGAACATTTCGATAGAGAATAAAGAGGTGGTAGTATGGAACTATTTATTGAACACTATAAACTAAATGAAGAATATAAAGAAGCTAAAAAAGAATTTGAAAAAGCATTAGCTAAAAAGTCGCAATTATTGTATTCAGTAGTACCAAAATCGGCTAATTTTGAGAATGAGTTACTAAAAGGTAGCTCGAGTAATAAATTCTTAAATTACACTATAAAGATGGAAGAAATCGACAAAGAGATAAATGTAAGACGAAATTTAAGAGATGTTTTAGAGTATAGATTGAAATTAAAAGAAATAGAATTAAATAATAGTTCAAACATGTTAGATAAAATATATCTATTAAAATATGTTAAAAATATGAAAGTAAGATATATTGCAATAAAAACAAATTATAGTAAACGAAGAATATACGATTTTATTAATGATATTAGAAAAATGATTAAGGAGGAAGATTATGAATAAAATAGAAAAAATGTTTAATGAAAAATTAACTGAAAATGGGGATAAGGCATATAATAGTACCGGTAATAATTTAATTGACTTGTTATTTATGGCTGATTTCTTCTCTAAAAATTTAGATCAAGTGAGAATTGGAAAAAGTGAGAAAGAAAAAATATTTTCAATGTATATGAGAGATCCTAGATTTGGTCAAGGTAGACGCGATTTAGGAAGAAAATTGATGCAATTATCTGAAGTAGAACCTAATAATGTTATTACAGCTGGTAGGTATGATGATTTATGGCATATCCCAACTGATAAAAATTTATCTTATTTGTTGGCGGTACTATCTGGCAATACAGATCAAGAACATATTGAATTAGCTAAAAAGTGGATGCCAAGACTAACTGGTAAAGATAAAAAAATAGCAAAAGCATTATGTGAAATGTGGAATATATCTGAAAAGGAATATAGAGCATTAATTAAAACCGATTCAACTGTTGAATATAAATTGTCTTACGCTGAATTAAAAGAAGATGGCACACCTCTTGATGATATTTTCAAAAATAATAAATACATTCATCCATTGGTAGAAAAAATAAATTTTGAACAAGTTCCAAGTTTAGCAATGACAAAATATTTGCATACATTTTCAACTAGAAGCGATTTAAAAGAAAGATTTAGCGAATATATTATTGCAGTAAAAGAAGATAAAGCAAAAGTAAATACTTCTACAGCTAATGTTCATGATGCTTACAAAACCGTAAAGAAATCTGATAATATAGAAGAAGTAGCTGATATTATTGGTAAAAAAATTGTAGAGCAAGAAACAAGTGGTTTATCATTGAATTGTATTTGTGTTTTAGATACATCTGGTTCAATGGGTGGATTATATAATTCAAATAGTTTATGTTCTAAAGCAACAAGTATCGCTCATGCACTTGCTACGCATTCTACTTACGCACCTAATCAAGTAATTTCGTTTAGTTCACATCCTAAATTGATGACAATAAGAGGTAAGACATTAAAAGAACAATATCAATCTATGTATACGGGTGATTGCTCTAATACAGATTTTGGTGCTGTAATGAAAATTTTGAAAGGATTGAAAAAATTTCCTGATTATTTAATTGTTATGTCTGATATGGAGTTTGATTATGGTTCTCGTCAATCTAAAGAAGAAACTATGAAAATATTTAAAGAAGCCGGAGCACAAACAAAAATAATTTGGTGGAATTTTAATAATAGAAATCGTACAAGTCCAGAATACGACGAATATGGAAATATCTATATGTCAGGTTACGATTTACAATCTTTATTACTATTACCTGGCATTATGAATATGGACGAATATATCGATAGAATTATTGAAAATTACAAGAAAAAGATTGATTTTAAAGGGTAAATATGATATAATGGAAATATAGGGAATTGTTATATCATATATTAAAAGCCATTACTGCAAAAAGAATTAGTAGCTCATTTGGTAGAGCGTTTCGCTAGTAACGAAAATGTAGTTGGTTCGATTCCAACCTAAATAAAAAAATGGCTTTGTTAAATTTGTTAGTAAAAAATAAAAGGTCATACAGCAATATAAAAAGTTTGTTAAGGACGCTATCCAGTTAAGATAGAAATAAGACCTTTGTTGAGCCTATCGTTATTGATAGGCTCTTTTTTTGTGTTAAAAAATAAAGATTGCACAAAATTGCACAAAACTTGTTATATAATGATACTGTGAGATAGTTTAAAAGACATCTCATTGTAAAACCCCTTTTATATTTGCCCACTCCATGTACGAATGTATGTAAGGTGGGTTGTTAAGAAAAGTTTACCTCTTTTCTTTTTTATATTCTCGAGTAGCCAAACGGTAAGGCAATAGGCTTTGAACCTATAATGTGCTAGTTCGATTCTAGCCTCGAGAACCAAAATGTGGTGATTATATGCGAGAAATAACAAAGATAATGATAAACCAATTTAAGATAATGAAACTAGGTTTTGATTTTATGGGCTTTACTGTGGATAAAAAGAATAGCTTGAGCTACCATCATCTTATAGTGCCAAGAAGAAATAGCAAAGAATATGGAATAGGAGAGGGATATCTATTTTGGAACGGTGCGATATTAAGACAAGATACATCACACGATTATCTACATTTAATAGAAGCTAAAGATTACGAAATATTTCTTGCTATAACAAGTGAAATGATAGATGAAAATGTAAAAGGTTATTTAGATCTAGAAAATTTAAGAAGAATAAACGACCTATTGACTGCGTTTGAAAGAGAGCATTGTAGCGATAGAGGTAAAAAAGGAAAATTATTAATAAAAGATAGTTATTTAAAAAGAGTTAAATTGTAGTTAGTGCACTGATGATATATAAAAATGGTTACTTATACAATTAGACAGGTGCGAAGTACAAGCCGAAAATGTATAAGATATATCATTAGTACAGTATCTATAATTAGAGGTGATAAATATGACATATGACGATGGTTTCAAAGTCATTTTTATTTTGTTATTAATTTATATTGTGTATAGATATTATAGATTTAGAAAGAAGTGATAATATGGCGAAAGGAACAAAAATTGACAACAAGAAAATAGCAGAAGTAATAGCTAGTTATGCACTTACTAATAGTTACAATGCTACGGCTAAAGAATGTGGTATATCTGATAAGACGGTAAAAAAAATAATATCGAACAATCCGAAAGAATACGAAAAGAAAAAAGAAAAGTTTTCTGATTATTGCGATAGACTAATTTATAAGGCATTAGGTAAATTAGACAAAGAATTAAATAAAAACGATATACCTATAAATAATTTAACAACAGTTATTGGAACTTTATATGACAAGATGAGATTGGCGAATGGAGAAAGCACAGAAAACAATAAGTTTGAAGTCAATATAAAGGTTGTTGAGTAATGGATATATCGATTACTAAAAAACAAAAAAAATTTATTAATTCAGAAGCGTTTGAGACATTATTTGGTGGTGCTGCTGGTGGTGGTAAATCTTATGGACAATTAGTTGATGCTTTACTTTATGCTTTGAAATATCCTAAAAGTAAACAGATAATATTTAGAAGCACATTTGCTGATTTAGAAAAATCATTAATTCGTGTAAGTTTAGATTTCTATCCATTATCAATAGCGAGTTATAATAACTCTAAGCATACATGGAAATTTGATAATGGCAGTATTATAGATTTTGGTTATATTCAATATGAAAAAGACGTTTATCAATACCAATCAGCTGAATATGATGTAATTCGATTTGACGAATTAACTCATTTCACCGAATTTATGTATACATATATGATTTCAAGATGTCGTGGTGCTAATCCTTATCCAAAGGGAATGAAAAGTTCTACTAATCCAGGTGGTGTTGGGCATGTATGGGTAAAAGAAAGATTTATAGATATAGGCGAACCTAATGTAATTCATAACTGTAAATTAGAAACCGGAGAAGAAGTAACTAGAATATTTATTCCAAGTTTAGTTACTGATAATAAATTCATGCTAGAATATGACCCTGACTATATAAAAAGACTAGATGCTTTACCAGAAAAAGAAAGAAAGGCACTAAAATATGGTGATTGGGATATTTATGATGGAATGTTCTTTCCAGAATTTAAAAGGCGAATACATGTGATAGAGCCATTTGAAATACCAGATAATTGGAATAGATATATTGCTATGGACTATGGATTAGATATGTTTGCAGTCCTTTTTGTTGCTATAGATACTAAAGGAAAAGCTTATGTTTATAACGAAATACATAAAAGTAATTTAATAGTAAGCGAAGCAAGACAAGTATTAAAAAGTTATATGAGAAAGGCTAGATATAAATATATATATGCACCACCTGATTTATGGAATCGTAATAGAGATACTGGTAAAAGTACAGCTGAATTGTTTTATGAGGGGGGTATTGATTTAGCTAAAGCTAGTAACAATCGAATAGCCGGATGGTTAAATGTTAAAGAATGGTTAAAGGTAAGAAAATTAAGAAGTGAACAAACAGGAGAAATATATGAAGATAGTGATTTGAAGATATTTAATAATTGTATTAATTTAATTAAATATTTGCCACAGTTACAACATGACGAAAAAGAGCCTAATGATGTAGCTACCGAGCCACACGAACCAACACATATTACAGATGCATTAAGGTATTTTTGTGTAAGTAGAGTAGCACCTACTAAAGAAATAAAAAATGTTGAGAAAACATTTGATTTAGATTTTGAGAAACCGATACGAAAAGATTGGGGAGAGGAGATAGTTATAATATGAAAAAAGCAATGCTACGCAAATTAAGAGCAATGTCTAATGAATTTTTAGGGGAAGAAGAGACCAATAAAGTAATCAAAAGTACAGTAAAAAGAGTTTTGAAAGAAACAAATCCAAAAAAGAAGAATAAGAAAAAGAGTGATAAATAATGTTTGAAACTATTGTACTATGCACCATATTGGGTGTTTTTATTTTAATAGCTTATACTTTAGGTCTCAAAAATGGTCAAAGATTAAAAGAAAATAAAACAATAGAATTACCTAAAATAACTGAAACAGTTAAAGAGATATTTAACAAAGACAAAAACTTTGAAGATAGTTTATCTAAAGGAGAACAGATAAGTTGGCAAAATATTAACAATTATGATGGAACTAAAGAAAGTCAAAAATCGATTGAAAGTAGGTGAAACTAATGGGAACAGATGATTTAACAAAACTTATGGAAACTGATATATGGCAATTATATGAAAAACATGCAATGTATATGCGAAATAAAGGATATTACGAAAACACTAACCGAAATTTTAGATTTTTCAATCGTGATCAATGGGAAGGTGCAATCGTTGATAAAAATGTAGAATTAATTTCAATTAATTATATTAAGCCGATAGTCAAATATAAGGTTGGCGTAGTTACAAGTACAAATTATGCAATTATTTATAATAGTGATAACTTTGAGTCTCAAGAATTTAGGAGTGTTGCTAAAAAGGCAAGTGAGATGCTTACAAAAAAGGCTTCTAAAATATGGGAAATTAATAAGTTAGATTATAGATTAAAAAAAGCGGTTAGAAAGTCAGCTATAAATGGCGAAATAATAGCTTATTGGTATTGGAATGAAAAAGATGGTGTTCCAAAAATCGAATTAAAATCTAAAGTTGATGTCATGTATGGAAATGAAAATGATGATGAAATACAAAATCAACCATATATACTCATAAAAAGACGTTCTAATGTTATTAATGCACGTGAATATGCAAAAAGTAAAGGTGTTAGTGACGAAGAAATTTTAAATATTCATGGAGATAACTATACTCAAGATGAATCGGGAGACGACTCAAGAGAAGAAGTAGATGATATGGTTACTATTGTTACCTTTTTATATAAAAAAGGAGGTACTGTTCATTTCTCTGAATCAGTCAAGTATGTCACAATTCAAAAAGATGAAGATACTGGACTTACATATTACCCAGTAGCACATTTAAATTGGGAAGATTGCGAAGGAAGTGCCCGTGGAGTAGGAGAGGTAGAACAACATATAGCAAATCAAATTGAAGTCAACAAAACTGCCACAAGAAGAGCATTTATTGCCAAAAATATCGCTTATCCATATAAGGTTGTTAATGAAGATAAAATTCAAAATCCAGAAGCTGTAAATAAGGTCGGTGCCACTATTTGGGTTAGCGATGTTAATGCAGATGATATTGATAAGTACTTTAAAATTACTAGCCCAGGTACAATAAGCCCAGATATTGCTAATTTACAAAATGAGCTTATCACGGTATCAAGAGAATTAGCTGGAGCTGGAGATATGGCAACAGGGCAAATAAAGCCTGATGAAGCTAGTGGTAAAGCAATTTTGGCAGTTCAAAGAGCAAGCGAACAACCACTAAATGAACAAAGTGCTAATGTACTACAATTCATTGAAGATATAGGTGTAATTATTTTTGACATGTTAAAGACATATTCTGATAATTTGACTGTTTTAAATGAGACAACTGATGTAATGACAGGTGAAACGGTAGAAGAATTAATAATTATACCTAAATCAGTTTTAGAAAGACTAAAACTTAATATTAAAATTGATGTTACACCAAAATCAGCATATGATAAATATGCACAAGAGGTATCAATAGAAAATTTAACTCAATCACAATTATTCTTACCTCAAAATCAACAATTATTAGAGGATTATGTTAGTTTATTAGATGATGATTCAACAATGCCAAGAAGTAAATTAATAGAACTTTTAAAACGCAGAAAAGAACGTTCTCAAGTAATACAACAGATGCAAATGCAGGCTGAACAAATGCAAGTTAGAACTCAACAATTACTAGCAGGACAACAGGATATAATGAACATATCCCAAATTGGTACACAAATGGTAAATGAAGCAACTCAAACAATGTAGTCGCTTTTTTTATTGGTCTAACATATCGACCTTATCAAAAATGTATGGAATATATAGTCGACAGACTTTAAATGGGAGGAATAAATGGAAAACGAAGAAATGTTAGAACGAACTAACGAAACTGAAAATGTAGAAACACAAACTACAGAAGAAATGGTGGATGAAGGTATAGAATTAACTGATACCTCTAATTCAAATGAAGAAGAATTAGAAAAAAAAGAAGTTAAAAAAACACTTAGAGAACTTTTAAAAGAAAATCCTGACTATCAAGAGGAATTGAATGAAACTATTATTAAACCACGAATTCGTAAAGTTGAAAATAGAATGGAAAGAGAATATCAAAAAGAAATCTCTAAGTATAAAGACACCGAAAATGTTCTTAAAAGCACATTAGGTGCAAGTGATATTGATGAAGCAAACAAAAAACTTCGTGAATATTACGAATCCGAGGGTGTTAAATTACCTGAGGTTTATAAACCTGGATTAAGTTCTAGGGAAATTGAAGTTCTTGCAAAAGCCGATGCACAAGATTTCATTGATGAGGGTTACGATTCAATGTTAAATGAGGCAAATCGTTTGGCTAGCAAAAAATATGAAAATTTAAATGAAAGAGAGCGTATTATTTTTAATTCATTAGCTCAAGAGTTAACAAAAGAAAATAATAAGCGTGATCTTTTAAAGCTGGGTGCTACAGAAGATATTTTGAATGATAAAAATTTTATAGATTTTAAAAATCAATTTAATTCTAAAACACCTATTGGAGATATTTATAATCTCTATTTAAAAACACAGGATAGTAAATCAAAACCTGCTGTTATGAGTAGTATGCAAGACACTACAGCTCAAAAAGAAATAAAGGATTTCTATTCTCCTAAAGATGTTGAAAATTTAACTGATGATGATTGGGAAAAACCAGGCGTTTGGGAAAAAGCTTTAGCATCGATGAAGAAATGGAAAAATTAATTGGAAGGGAATGATTTTATGAACGCTGCACTTCAAACAATGTGGCATCAAGGCTACGAAAGAGCCTTAAGAACTATCACTTCATTAAGAAATCACTGTAATTTTAAATATGAACGTGATACTAAAAATGCAAGAAAAGTAATTATTTTAAATGCAGACAAACCTTTAGTAAGAAAATATACACCAGGACAAGCTATTAAAAGAGACCCTGCTAGTGTAACAAAACAAGAATTTGAACTTGATCAAATGTATTATTTCAATGTAGGAATTGACCATGTATATAAAGCACAAAGTGTGCCAGGAGCTTTAGAAGCTATTTGCCAAGAAGGTGCTATTGCATTAACTGAAGAAGGTGACAAATATGTTGCAAAAATGGTTAATGATGGTGTCGATGCTGGCAATGTAGAAGTTATTGATGGTACTTCAGTTAATAAAACTACTGCTATTGAAAAAGTAGAAGACGGATTTACTGTTTTATATAGAAATAATGTAAAACAAAAAGAAGAATTATATTTAGAAACTGACCCAGGATTTTTCACTAAAATTCGTCAAAATTTAACAGAGTTATATACTAACAATGTTGAAATGGCTAAGAAAGGATTTTTAGGCAAATATGGAAATGCTTTAATTTCTATTGAAAACTTATTACCTAAATTAGAACCAACTTATACTTTAACAAGTGACGAAGATGTAGTAGAGGGTAAAACTTACTATACAAGAAGTGGTAATGAAGGGTCATATGTTTATACTGAAGTTACTAATCCTGTTAAAACATCAATTTCTACTTATTATGAAATTACTAAATATGCTAAGGTTCTTAACTTCTTAAGAACTGGTAAAGCTGTGGCTTTTGCTGAGCAAATTGAAAAAGTTGTTAATTATGAAGTTCAAGATGGTTTTGAAACTGCTCAAAAAGGTTTGTATGTTTATGGTGGTTTATTAGTTAGACCAAAAGAGGTTGTTTGTATTAAAACAAGTCTTTAATTAGGAGCTTAGTCTCCTTTTTTCGTGTTTCTAGTGATTATGTTAGTGCAATTCTAACAAACACGACCAAGAAAGGATGGATAAAGATGGAAAAGGTAGAGTACTATACATTAAAACCTAGTTTAAAACAATATTTTGGGAGAAAGGTTAATCAATCTTTAAAATTTGACGAATGGACAGAAGACAAAAAAGTACATCAAATTATGGAAAATGGAATTCTTACTACAATAATTAAAGATACAAGAAAAATAAAACTATTAGCTGATGGTAAAGAAACTGAAATAGAATCCCAAGAAGAAAGTACGATTGTACAAAAAATTCCAACTGGTGTAATTTTAATTTGGGATGAATTTCAAGGATATATTATTCCACAGTATCAAATGGCTACATTAGAAGAAATCGAGATAGAACTTAAAGCAATGAAAGAAGCATATAAAGGTGATAAAAATGACTTTAACTGATGTAAAAAAACAAATTTTAGCAATGATAGAAGAGTTGAACCCAGAAAGCGAATTGTTGACTGATGATCCTGATATATCAGCTAAAATTAATTATGTTATCAATCAAATTATGATTGAATTAGTAAGATTAAAGAAGTTACCAGCTAATAAAACAACAGAAGTAAAAGAAAATGAAGTAAAATCATTTACAGAGCTAGCTGATGATTTATTTCAATTAAATATGATTCGAGGAGTTAAACATAATATTGTGGATAACACTGTTATATTTGAAGAAGATGGTACAGCTAATGTTTTTTATTACAAATATCCAACTTTAATAACTGATGAAAATGCTAGTACATATGAATTTGAATTACCTATGGATTTAATGCAAATTTTACCTTATGGAGTAGCTGGCGATTTATTAAAATCGGATATTTCAGCAAATTACGGTCAAGTTTATGCAAATAGATATGAAAGTATGATACAAAGAATAGACCCAAGATATTCAACTGGGTCATTTTATATAAGTGGTGATGATTATGGCTTCTAGTGGCGATTTAGTAAGAAAAGAATACAAGGACTTTGGAGGTGTAGATTTCAACGATGGAGAAATTGTCGCTTCAAGAAGTCCTTTTTCTTTGAATATGTGGAAAAATTATAAAGAAAATGCTCGCTGTGTAGAAACCAGACCGGATATCGAATTAAAAGAAACGTATGACAATGTTATTTACGGTATGTTTTTTTATACTAAAAGTGATACTCTTCATAAAATCGTACATTGTGGTACCAAATTATATGATAATAGTGAACAAATATTTGTAGGTATGAATATTGCTAAAAGCCAATATTTCGTATTTAATGAAATTTTATATATAAAGGATGGAATAAATTACCTAAAATACGACGGTACAGAGGTAAAAAGTGTTGAGGGCACTATTCCTATTACCTCAACTGGAAAATCGCCTAGCGGAGCTGGAACGACATATCAAGACGTTAATTTGTTAACTGGCGTTAGAAAAAATTCTTTTGTAGCCGATGGGACAAGTACGGTTTATCAGCTAGACACGGATAATTTAGATACTAATTATACTGTTACTGCGGTTGTGAACGACATAACAATAGTAGAAGGTATGGGTTTAACAGTGGATAGAACAGCTGGTAAAGTAACATTTAGTACGGCACCAGCCGAACCAATTACGACAGGACAGGACAATGTAGTAATTACATTTAGTAAAACAATACAGGGTTATAGAGATAGAATTTTAAAATGTACTTTATTAACTGAATTTGACAATCGTATATTCTTTAGTGGTAATCAAAACTATCCTAATATTGTCTTTCATAGTTCACTAGAAGATCCGGAGTATGTTAGCGATTTAGATTATTATAACGAAGGATTAGATGTTTCTCCAGTCAAATCAATGGTAGCAGGTAACAATGCTTTATGGGTATTTAAAGAACCTTCTCAATCTAATACGACTATTTATTATCATAATCCAGTAATAGACAATACTTACGGTAAAATTTATCCTAGTACGCATTCTAGTATTTCTACTGGTTGTATAGCAACTGGGATTAATTTTAATGATGATATATGTTTTTTTAGCGATAGGGGAATGGAAGCTATAAGTAGTGATGTAACTACTGAACAGGTATTAAGTCATAGAAGTTCAATGGTTGATAGTAAGTTGTTATCAGAAACAAATTATAAAAATATGTTATTAGAAGAATGGGAAGGTTATTTACTTGTGTTTATTGATAAACATGTTTATTTAGCCGATTCAAGACAAAAATATCAGGGAGTTAGTATTGAATATGAATGGTATTATTGGGAATTACCTTACGATGTTACTTGTACTCGTGTAAAAGATGGAACACTTTATCTAGGTATGAATAATCAAATTTATACTTTAACCAAGACAAATAGTAATATAATCTCAATATGGAGATTACCTAAATATGATTTTAATGCGCCCCAATTTTTAAAAACCACTAATAAGAGAGGTGGTACGTCTGTTTGTGAGGGTGAAATTACTGTAAGGGTAAAAAAGGATAGCGAAGATTATGTTACCATTGATACTTATGAAGAGTCAAAGGGATATATCGTTTATAGAATAAAACAAAAGAAATTTAAAGATTTACAAATAGAATTTAGTTCGAATTCGCCAATGAAACTTTATAGTTGTACTATAGAAGCTTTTGTTGGCGGATACGTAAAACGATAGGAGGAAAATATGGCAGTAAATTATAATGATGAGCGATTTCAACAAGTTGAAGATGAAAAACAAGAGCAGTTGAATCAATATAATCAAACATATGATAATTTAATAACGGAAAGAGAAGATTTAACAAATCAACAACAGGGATTAGTTGACCAATGGCAACAAACACAAAATGAAAATCTTGATAAGCAACTTCAATTTCAACAAGATTTAATCAATCAACAAAAAGCTGAAACTGAAAAAGCATATGAAAAAGAAGCAAAATCGGCTTATACTAATTACCAAAAAGAAATTGACAGATATGGTGTATCAAGAGAACAGCAAGTCGCTAACGGATTAGGAAGTGCTGGTTATAGCGAAAGTTCAAAGGTGAGTATGTATAATACTTATCAAAATAGATTAGCTACTGCAAAAGAAAGGATGGATAAAGCATATTTAGAATTTGATAATGCAATTAGAGAAGCTCAATTAACTAATGATGTAACTAAAGCTGAAAATGCTTTAACAGCATTACAACAAAAATTACAAATTTCATTAGAAGCATTTAATTACAAAGACACAGCTACACAAAATAAATTGAATTGGCAACAACAAATAAATAGTGATTATTACAATCGTTATCAAGGTGTTCTAAATCAAATCAATTATGAAAATGAAATAGCAGAGCAAATAAGACAATATAACGAACAAATGGCTTTGCAAAGAGAACAACTAGAATATCAAAAAGAACAAGATAGAATTGCGCAACAACAGTGGGAAAAAGAATACGCTTTAGCTAAAAGTCAATCTGGTTCGGGTGGCAGTGGTGGAACAGGTTTGATAGATGGTACATTAGAAAATAATAACAGCAATAATAATAACAGTTCAACTAATGCTCCTGATTACAATACAATCAATGATGTTATCTTAAAGTGTGCAAGCAATCCAGCTTATAGAAGTGATCAATATAATATGAAAAGCACAATAGCTCAGGGTATATTAAATGCGTTAAATAGTGGTAAAATTACCGAAAAACAGGCTGAAGAATTGGAAAGCAAAATGATTTCTGCTTGGAACGGTACTTTAAAGTCAAATGTAAGCAATGGCGGTGGAACTCAAAGCTATGGAAGTGGTGGAGGCGGAACCCGTTAAAAAGAGAGGTGAATTATGTCCAATATTCGCGATCGTTTAAGTAAATATACAGGTAACACAAATCTTACCGTGAACAGTACGAGTAATATAAGAAATAGGTTAAATAATTATATTAATCAACCTAATCAACAAAATAATTTAAATAATGAAAAAGAAGACAAGTCGTTATTAAAAACTGTTTCTGCAGGAGTACAATATTTAGGTCAGGGGGCTTTGAAAGGCCTAGAAGCGACTTTTGTTGATACTCCATTACAAATTGCTGCTGGGATAAAAAAAATATTCGGTGATGACGAAGGAGCTAAAGGATTGATGGAAGCATCGGACGTAAGCTTAACTAACATGCTTGTTAATAAAGCCGCTGGTGAAGAAACAAATCCATACAAAAACGATAACCAAAACTTGTGGAATAAAGAAGTTGATAAAAATAGCTATATCAAAGAAAATAATTTAGGTGGAAAAGTTATGACCGCAGTTGGTGAAATGTTGCCAACCATTGCTATTGGGAGTTCCATGAGTGGTGGATTAAAAGCTAAACATATTGGTTCGAATGTTTTACTTGGAACAAAGGCTTTTTCTGGAGGCACTAATGAAGCATATAGAGAATCTGGAAATTTAGGTAAATCTATGTTATATGGTTTAGGAAGTGCAGGCACTGAACTGCTAACAGAAAAAATAAGTGGAGGAATTCCAGGATTAAAGCAAATAGGAGGGACTACTAGAAAAGAAATCGCAAAAAACTATTTAAAAAATGCTTTAGGGGAAGGTGTAGAAGAAGTTGTTTCATCTTTAGTAAATCCTATATTACAAACAACATATAAAGGTAAAGATGCTTTAAATCAATATAGGACATCAGATTATTGGAAAGAAGTATTAGAAAGCGGAATAGTAGGATCTGCAGTTGGTGGTATTTTAGATGCTCCAAATACTATAAGTAATGTAAAGAATACATCAAATACAAATATTACTCAAAACACCCCAAAAACAGTATATGATTTAGTACAACAAGAACAAAATAGTCAAAATAATGCTAATTTACCAATAATAGATAATAGTCAAAACGATATTGTTCCGTATACTCAACATGAAATAGAAAATTTTAAGAATGGTAAAGTAAAAGTAGTTCAAAATGAAAGCGACATATCATCTTTTGTAGATACGGCATCTAAAGTTCCGAGTAATGCCAAGTTATATTTTGGTAAGTTGGGGAAAAAAATTGCTAACAAAATAAAACAAACTCTTGGAATTAATTTAGAAAATTATAATATTTCATTATCAACTAATGCCGTACGACATACATATAAAAATCATGGAAAGTTAGAATATGAGAATAATCGTGGACAAGTTCCCATAACATCCGACGATTTTAAATTGATACCGCAAATTGTAACAAATTATGATAATGTAAGATTATCAGGCACGACAGAAAATAATAATTCGGCAATAGTTTTTGAAAAAAGAATAGGAGATAATTATTATTTAGTTAGTTATGTGTCTAACAAAAATCATAATTTGGAAGTTAAAACTATGTGGAAAATTAAAGCACAAAAAAAGAACTCTGCCACTGCTTCTGATGCATTAATGCCCCAAAGTCTAACGTCCGAAACGGACAGCGATACGAGTTCTTTATATGTAAATGATAGCACAAATTTAGACAATAGTCAAATTATGCAATCATCTAATAATATTAATATGCAAAATCAATCAAATAATACACGAGATATAAAAGTTCCAACTCAAGAAGATATAAGAAAAATGGAATTGAAAAATACTAAATTACCAACTAGAAAAACATTAAATCCTGCTGAAATATCTAATTTAACAAAAGAAGATGCAAATACAACACCAATATTACAAAATGCTAACGTTTCAACTGGTAATGGTAAGAGTAAGTTTGCTAGTAATATTAGAAATAAAACTAATATGTTAAATGAAGATAGTAAAAATGCTATATTATCTGATGAGGATGTTAGTTATTATAGAGAAGTCACAAATGAAGAAAGCTTAAATCAAGCATTTGAAAGATTAAACACTAATGGTAAAAGTGAAGTAGAAAGATGGTTTAGACAAGAATCTGAAAATGCAGATAGTATTGATGTGGCAGAAGGATGGATTTTGTTAAAACAATATCAAGATCAAATTTCTAAAACAACTGATTTAAACACAAAAAATGAATTAAATCATTCTATGGTACAAGTTGCAAAAAAATTGCGTGATATGGGTACCAAAGCTGGTCAAACCGTTCAAGCATTTAATATTTTAAATCGTTTAACTCCAGAAGGTATGGTATATTATGCTCAGTCAGAATTAGATGAAGCATTTCAGCGTATGGTAAAGAACAAGAGTCAAAATTGGATAAATAAATATAAAAGCGATTTTGAATTAACACCACAAGAAACACAGTTTATTTTAGATACAATGCAAGAAGTATCTCAAATGCAAGACGGATATGATAAAAGAGTAAAATTAGCTGAAATTCAAAAAGTAATGACAGACAAGTTACCACCTCAAAAAGGAGCCGGAATTAAAGCTTGGATGCGTATATCTATGTTATTCAATCCTAAAACACAAGTTAGAAATGTAGTAGGTAATGCTTTAATTGCTCCAGTAAATTCATTTAGTGATTTGATTGGTAGTATAGTAGATAAAAGATTAGCGAAATCAACTAACGT
Organism: uncultured Bacilli bacterium; assembly: GCA_944332645.1. Classification (GTDB taxonomy): domain Bacteria; phylum Bacillota_I; class Bacilli_A; order RF39; family UBA660; genus Faecisoma. The sequence continues at coordinate 16,226 of CALVKK010000001.1, read as the reverse complement.
TAGAACTACAGGAACAACATCATTGAAAAATTATGGTAAAGGGTTTAAGAAAGGATTATTTGAAAGTTACAATGATTTAAAAAAAGGCATTAACACAAGAAATATCGAAGGTAATCGTTTTGAGATCAGTCAGGGTAAGTCCTTTAATGATAATACAAAGATAGGTAAAGCTTTAAATAGAGTAGACAATTTTTTGAGTTTTATGTTGGATGCTGGAGATAGGGGATTTTATGAAGCTTCTTTTGTTAACTCAATAAACAATCAAATGGTTTTAAACAATACTACTGAAGTAACACAAGATATGATTGATATTGCCACTTCTGAAGCATTACAAAGAACATGGCAAGATAATAATAATTACACTCGCTTTGTTATGAATATAAGAAGAATGATGAATATGGGTAAAGAATACGGATTAGGAGATATTTTAATACCGTTTGCTAAAACGCCAGCTAATTTAACTAAAGCTATTGTTGATTATTCTCCAGTTGGCTTAATAAACAGCATAAATAAAGGAATAAGATTTAAAAGAAGTTTAACTAATGGACAATTTACTCCGCAATTACAACACGATTTTGTTCAGACATTAGGTAAAGCAACAGCGGGAACTATGTTGTATATATTGGGTTATGCTTTGGCAAAAGCTGGTATTACAAGTGGTGAAAGTGACGACGATAAAGATGTATCTAATTTTTTAAAAAATACTTTAGGGGTTAATTCTTATTCAATAAAAATAGGCGATAAAACTTTCACATATGATTGGGCTCAGCCTTTGGCTGCACCATTAGCAATTACTGCTAACATGGTTCAAAAAGAAAAAGAAGGAGCTAGTTTATTAGAAAATATAACATCATCTTTAGACGAAGGCTTCAATGTTGTTTTAGAACAGTCGTTTTTTGAAAGTATAAATAATGTTTTCAGCGACACAGGATCTGTACCTGAAAAATTATGGGAAGAAGTGTTAGGATTACCTTCTCGCGCAATTCCAACATTTTTCAAACAAATAACTGATATGGTTGATGGCACGCAAAGGACAAGCTTTGAATACGATAAACCATTGGAAACCGCGATTAACAAAGTAAAAGCGAAAATTCCTTTTTTAAGTCAAACTTTATCTCCAAGTGTAGACACATTGGGTAGGGATATACAAAAATATGGTGGAAATAATAATATATTCAATGTATTCTTTAACCCGGCTAATGTTAGTACAGAAAATATAAGTGAAAGTGCGAGTGAAATTTATAGACTTTATAAAGAAACTGGCGATAAAACTATAATGCCTAGAGTAGCACCTTATTATATTAATCAAGACGGAAATAAAATCACTTTATCCGCTAGTGAAAAAGCTGAATATCAAAGTATATCGGGTCAAATTATAGAGGACAATGTTAAAGATTTATTGGACAATGAAATCTATAATGCTATGAGTGACGAAAATAAAGCTGAAATTATCAATAAGATAGTTAATTTTTCTTATAATAAAGCTCGTGAAGAGGTTTTAAATATTCCTATGAGTGATGAGTACAATAAAATTAATATGTACATTAGCGACGGTGGAACGCCTAGTGATTACTATATTAATAAAGAAGAAATTGATTATTCATATGAAAATCCAGCTAAATATTCAACAATAGCTCAAATAACGACTTATTCAAAATATCAAAATTATAACGATGCGATTAAGGATATAAAAGAGCAATATGAAGATAGTAATCAAAGAAAATATGCTGTTATTAATTATGTTAATGGTTTGAATTTATCAATACCACAAAAAGCGATGTTGATTAAATTGAACTATAGTTCTTTTAAAGACTATGATAACCAAATTATAGAATATATTAATTCACAAAATATGACTATTGCTGAAAAAAAGACTATACTAGAGCAATTAGGATTTACAGTTAGAAATGGTAGGGTGTATAGCTAATGAAACAAGATATGAACGGTGTTAGAACAGCTCAAGATTTGGAAAGAAAATATGATCTGGCTGGAATTGAAAAATTAAAGCAAGATTATAATTCGCAAAATCAAGAAATAAAGGAAGTAAATAATGAATTAAAGGATTTTGTTAGTTCAGTTACTGAAACAATCCAAGAACTTCAAGACCAGGTTGATGGAAACATTACAACCTGGTTTTATTCTGGAGTTCCGACATTGCAAAATGAACCAGCTAGTAGTTGGTCTACTGACGAAGAAAAAAACAACCATTTAGGCGATTTATACTATGATAAGGAAACTGGTTATGCTTATCGTTTTTCTTTAGAAAATAGTATATATAGTTGGCTAAAATTAACTGATTCAGATTTAACTGAAGCTTTAGCATTAGCTAATTCAGCAAAAGATACAGCTGACAGTAAAAGACGAGTGTTTTTAGAACAACCAACACCACCTTATGACAATGGCGATATGTGGATTAAAAATAATGAAATTTATATATGTCAAATAAGCAAACCAGCAGGGCAAACATTTGCTGAAAATGATTTTATAAATAATTTAAAATATACTGATGATACATATGCAATTCAAGTTGGACAAGATTTGACTGTATTATCCGGTAGTGTATTAGAAATTAAAAGCGATGTTGACGAACATACAACAAAAATAACTCAAACTCAAGAATTAGTAAATGAACAAGGGGAGCAAATTGGCGTATTAGGTCAACAGTATACTGAAGTTCAACAAACAACATCTGAACTTGGTATAACTGTCGGACAAACATCCCAAAACGTTAGTGAATTAAATAACGCAGTTGTTGAAAACCAAAACAACATAGCTAGTCAGCAAGACGACATTTCAAATTTAAATGCTAACCTATCAAATACAAATGATGAATTAAATCAAGTAAAAAATGATTTATCTACGGCTAACAGTACAATAAATGAAATGAAATACACATTTACAACTGATGAATTAAAGATACAGTCAGCCAATGATCCTATTAATTCAGCTTTGGACAACCAGGGTATTAGAGTTTATAATTACACGACATTAAAATCAGTCTTAAATGATAAAGGTAGTGGTTTTGACGATTTAATCGTTACAAATACAGCTCAAATTGCTTATTTAAAATTTGTAAAAGCTACTGATGAAGATGGAGAACCAGTAACAGATATACACCATTTGGTTTCTAACATTCAAACAGTAGAGGATTTATTGTAGGAGGTGAATTATGAATATAGGTGAATGGTATTCGTATACTGGGACACCAGAAACGTCTACATTTTCTCATGAATCAGGAATTGATGTAATGGTTGTCAGCCAAAATCAAATCAACAATACATCTTTGGTAAGAATTAGACCGTGGGGTTTAAAATTATCTGGTAGTACTTATAATTTAAATAATCAGACCTTAACTGTGAAAGCTGACAATTCGACAAAAACTTCAAAAACTTCTTACGATTTTAGACAAGCAACTATTGATGATAAATTTTATTTAACTGATAATTATCCGTTTAAAAGAGCAAGTGGTAGTGGTAGTGGCAGTTTAGTTGATGGTGCTTACTTAGTTGATGGTGCTTACGTTTATGATTTTACGATTAAACATGAAGACGATGGTACTAAAACAATACCAATTTATGCTTTAATACCATTTCACAATAGTGCTTCAGGAAGAGATTGGGTTGTTGATATTGATTTAGAATTACCAGCTATAGCAAGAGCAAATACGGTTGTTATTTCAAAAACGTACATTGACGATCCAATTAATATAGCGATCAACAAAACCGATGATTCTTTTACAACAACATTAATTTATAATGCAGTAAATACCGATGGAACAGTAACCACAGAAGAAATCGCAAATAAAACCGCCAACAAAAATATAAGTTACACAATTTCAACAGAAAAATTAACAACAATTCTTTCTAAAAATAAAACGTCTACGAGTGTTTTAGGGATTTTATATGCGTATACATATTCTGGAAATACACAAATTGGTCAAAAATCCTATGATTTGACTTTGAACATAGAAGAGACCCCACCTATTGTGTCGGCAACAGTTGTGGATACTAATGCTACTACAATCGCACTAACTGGCGATGGTTCCAAAATAATTAAATATATTTCAAAACCAAAAGTAACAATAACTGCTCAGGCTCAACAGCAAGCCGATATTTCAAGTTATTCTACGGTTTGGGGCAATTCAAGTTCGACAGCTCAAGAAACAACGTTCAACAGTGGTATAGATAGTAATATCGTAACTGTGTCGGCAAAAGATAGTCGTAATTGGGTAGGCGAGGAAGAATATGATTTAAATGCTCTAGGGAAATATATTGAGTATATTAAGCCTAATTTCAGTAAGTTTACTTTAAGTCGACCTGAAACGACATCTAATACGATAAACGCTGATTTAACTGGTGTTTGGTTTAATTCTTCATTTGGTGCTACTTCAAACACATTAGAATTTAAATATCGCTATAAAGAAAAAGGTGGAGAATACGGAGATTATCAAACAATTACTTTAACAACAAATGAAAACAATTTTAGCTTTAACGGAAGTTTAGGCAGTTCATTTAATTACCAAAAACAATATGATTTTGAGTTTATTTTGACAGATAAATTGATGAGCGTTATAACAACATTTAATCTTGAAAAAGGTGAATCAATTATAAGAGTTGCTGAAACTTATGTTAGAATTTTAGGAGACATAAAAATTAAAGGGAATATAAATATAAACGATGAATTATTAGATGATTTTATTATTGAACAAAATAAAAATTCTAATGGAAATTATATAAAATATAAAAAAGGCTTTTTGTTACAATTTGGTACTGTAGTAGCACCGGCAGATCAAACCTATGCCGATTTAAATTTTCCAACGGCGTTTTCAAATAGCGATATACTCGATATTAGAATTCAAGCAGGAATTAGATATATTGGTGGGGCTGGTTATGGTGGTTCTGCACAATTAACAACATTAACGACACCACAAATTCAAACTAATTCATCAGGTTTTATTTATAATGTAAAAACAGATGGGACAGCACCAAATTTCCAACGTCATCTAGAATGGCTGGCTATTGGAAATTGGAAATAGATAGAGGTGAGTTAATGAATAATATTGCAAATTTTTTAAATGATTTCTCACTTTTAATCCTTGCAATTAGTGCTATTATTGTTGCTATTATAAAACTTTATAAAAACACAAAAAAAGAAATAGATACATTACCAAAAAAAATAAAGAATCAAGTTAATATTGATGATTCTATTATCTCAAAGATGGAAGATTTAAAAGAATTTTTAAATGCTGATAGAGTACAAGTTTACGATTTTCATAATGGTGGTCATTATGCGAATGGAAGAAGTGCATTGAAGACTAGCTGTAGTTACGAAGTTATACGAACTGGTGTTAGCCACAAACAAAATTATTTACAATCAATACCTTTGAGTTGCTTGTCAAGATTTGTTAGTAAACTAATGAACGATGGGTTTCTTGAAGTTAGGAATCTTGAAGAAATTAAAGATGAAATGCCATCGACATATCAGTTGAAAAAAGAAATGGAAATAAACTCGTTTTACGATGTTATTCTAAACAATAAAAATGGCGAACCAATCGGATTTTTGGCAGTACAATACTTAAAAAACAAATATAACATCACAGAAAAAAATAAGCAAGAAGTGTTAAAATTAAAATTTTTTGTTGAAGAACAATTAGAAAAATTAATGAAATGAGGTGAAAAAGGTGAGTAATAAAATGTACGATATTTTAAAATGGATTGTAATAACTGTTTTACCTGCATTGTTGACATTATTTGGCGTAATTGGGGCAACATTACAATGGAATTTTACGGACACTGTGATTACTATTGGCACAGCGGTAATTACATTTTTAGGTACAATTATCGGGGTGTCTAGCGTTAATTATAATAAAAATAAATAAGGAGAGTGATTTTATGAAATTTATACCAAGAACAACTGCACCAAGCAAAAACGATGAAAATTATTATAGCAACAAAAACGAATATTACAAAAATGGATATGGTATGCCGAATTGCACTGCATATACATATGGTCGTATATTAGAATTATTGGAGTATATACCTAACGGTTTATACTATGGCAATGCAGAAAATTGGTACGATGGTACAAAGAATTTAGAAAAGGGGCAAACACCAAAATTGGGAGCCATTGCTTGCTATAGAACAGGTAAAACGCATAATAGCAGTGACGGTGCAGGTCATGTGGCGATAGTAGAAAAAATAAATGGAGATAGTTTTGAATGTTCGAATAGTGCTTACAAAGGAACTAATTTTTATATGACTAAAGGATACGACACTAAAAATAACAAAAATTTTCAAGGATTTATATATTTGCCTATTGAATTTGAAGAAGAAGAAACTGAGATACCTTCTAAAATCGATTTTGAGGTAGGAAATAAGGTTATTTTAAAGAGTAGTGCTACTGTTTATCAAGGGAACAATAAAGGCTTAAAAATACCTGATTCCGTTAAAAATAAAACCTATACTATTCAAGAAATTGATAGCAAAGGGAATTTGTTATTAAAAGAGATTTTTTCCTGGGTATTATGTAATGAATGTATATCAGCTGAACAAGATTATACAACTTACAAAGTCAAAAAAGGCGACACATTATATAAAATAGCAAAAAAATACAACACAACAGTAGATGAATTAGTAAAGTTAAACAATATTAAGGATCCTGATGTAATCATAACAGGACAAGTATTAGAAATACCAGCTTAGTGCTGGTTCTTTTTTTGTGCGGGAAAAATAATTTGTCTCTTTTGAGATAAGGTCCACCATACTGAGCCATCATACTTTTGGCCAAATTTAAATCTTTTTTAGTTATATTAATCGGATATTCTAGTTTTTTTTCGTATTTCCACATATTAAAACCTCCTTAATTTTCCCATGGCCAAGGTCTGTTATCCCACATCCAAGGCGCTTGGTTTAATGCTTCGCTACTAATTAAAATTGGTCCATATTTGTTTTGATACTGGTTTAATAAATCTTGTCTTTCAATACGATATTGATTGAATAATTGAATTGCTTCCCGATCATCTGGATAAACATCTAAATATAGATTTAAATCAACAAGAGCAAATTCTAGTGAATCAAGTTCAGTCAACATTTTCGCTTGTTCATTCATTGGTTTTATTTCATATGGTTTCTCGTTTTTATATGGCTGGTAAATGTTTTTAAACAAATTACCTCTTATTAATCCTTGATAAGGATTGAATAAGTTATCATTTTGATAATTCACATTTCTTGAATTTTTTCCTTCAAAATTACTATTCTGAAGATAGTTAGGGTAGTTATAGTAATTATACATATTATTTTCCTCCTCAGCTTATAGTATGTTTTTTTAGGCTATTTGTATGGGTAAAAAGACTAATTTATAGAAAAATATAAAAAAAAGCTTGCCAACTCACTAAAAATTTGTTAGAATTATACATGTCAGTAATGACACAATTATTTGGCACAATTGGTGAAGGGGTTAACACGGCGGATTGTGGTTCCGTTATGCAAGGGTTCGAATCCCTTATTGTGCCCCAGTTAGTTAAAAAGTCGAACTATTCGACTGCAATATAAATCGATTCAATACATTTGAATCGATTTTTATGTGTTTATATTAAAAAATCAAATTGAGATTTCTTCACAATTTGATCAATTTAAAAAAATATGGTATTATTACTATTGTTTTCCCAAATTTTTGAATAGGTGAAATTTTTGAAAACAAAGCTGTGTATTTTATTAGGAATATTAATGGTATGTATTTTAATATTCATTTCTAATAGAAAAACAACTGAATTAGCTCCCGCAAATTTATTAGTCGATGCATCTTTAGAAGATATTGAAGAGGACTCTATTGTATTTGACGGTTTAACGGAAGAAGAATTAATAGCTAAAATCAATAAATCTTTAAATTCTGATTTGGAAGGTAAAGGAGAATTATTTGTAACCTATTCGTTAGAAAAAGGTGTTGATCCTTATTTGGCTGTTGCCATATCATTACATGAGACAGGCTGTAAATGGGAATGTAGTCGTCTTGTAAAACAATGTAATAATGTTGGTGGACAGATTGGCAAACCTTCTTGTAACGGTGGTAGTTACCGTTCGTATGAAACTTTAGAAGAAGGTATTAGAGGATTTATAGATAATTTAGCTCGTAATTATATCAATATGGGTTTAACTACTCCAGAACAGATGAACCAAAAATATGCGACTGATAAAAATTGGGCAAGTAAAGTAAATAAATATATTGAAGAAATAAAGACTGAATAATTGTTAACATTTGTTAGCAATTATTTTTTATGTTATAATGTTTGAAGTGAAATTAAAAATAAGAGGTGAGTTTATGCATACAGTAATAATAACTGGTGGCACTAAAGGGTTAGGTAAGGAGATTGCCAAAGTATTTGCTCAACATAGATATAATTTAGTACTTACATATTTACAAGATGATAAATCAGCTTTACAAACAAAAAAAGAGTTTGAGCAATTTGACGTGGAAATTATGATTGTTAAAAGTGATGTTTCTAAAGAACAAAAGGTAATTGAATTGTTAGATAGTGTAAAAACCAAATTTAAATCAATCGATGTATTGATTAATAATGCGGGAATTGCTATTGATACAACTTTAGAAGATAAAACTGTGGATAACTTTAAAAGAATTCTCGATACAAATTTAATTGGCCCTTTTTTAACTAGTAAATATATTGGTCAGTTTATGTTTAACCAAGGCTTTGGTAAAATAATTAATATTTCATCAACTAATGCTATTGATACTTATTACAAAGAAGGTCTAGATTATGATGCCTCTAAAGCGGGACTTAATTCTTTAACCTTAAACTTTGCTAATATATACGCACCAGTTGTTAATGTTAATGCGATTGCTTGTGGCTGGATTAATACCGATATGAATAAAAATATGAATCAAGAATTTAAAAATAAAGAGATGTCAAAAATTTTATTGAATAGATTTGCTGAACCAAATGAAATAGCAAGTATTGTTTATTTTTTAACAACACCAGAAGCAAGTTATATAAATGGTTCAATCATTAGAGTAGATGGAGGTTTAAAAAGATGAAAGATTTAATCGATAAATTAGAGCAAGATTGTTTGGAACAATTTAAAATAATCGATGATATATGCCTTTATAATAGCGAAAAGGTTTTAGAAGCTTTTCAAACCAATAGTGTATCAGCGACACATTTTAATTCAACAACTGGTTATGGTTATAATGATGATGGAAGAGACACAATAGAAAAAGTTTTTGCTAATGTTTTCAAAGCTGAAGATGCGTTAGTTAGAAATCAATTTATTTCAGGAAGTCATGCCTTGACAGTTACTTTATTTGCTTTATTAAGGCCAGGTGAAACTTTATTAAGTATAACTGGCAAACCATATGATACTTTAGAAGAAGTCATTGGAATAGTTGATAATCCTAGTTCTTTGAAATCATTTAATATTAATTATGAACAAATTGATTTAGTAAATAATGATTTTGATTATGAACAAATAAAAAAAGTTTTAAAAAATAAGAAGATTAAAGTAATAGAAATCCAAAGATCTAAGGGTTATTCAACAAGAAAAAGTATCAAGATTGAGCAAATAGAAAAAGTAATAAAACTTATTAAAAATATTGATGAAAAAGTAATAATTATGATAGATAATTGCTATTGTGAATTTGTAGCAAAAAAAGAGCCAATCGAAGTAGGTGCTGATATAGCAGTTGGATCATTAATTAAAAATTTAGGTGGCGGTATTGCTCCTAACGGTGCCTATGTAGTAGGAAGAAAAGATTTAATTAAGTTAGTTGCTGAACGTCTTACTTTGCCAGGTGAAGGTAAAGAAGTTGGCCCTAGTTTAGGAGTTAATAAATCTTTACTACAAGGTTTATATTTTGCCCCTAGCGTCGTAGCAAGTAGTTTAAAAACAGCTATCTTAGCTAGTCGCGTTTTTGAATTTGAAGGATTTCAAGTTGAACCTAAATATGATGAAGAAAGAGCTGATATTGTACAAAATATAGTCTTTGGCTGTGAAGAAAAGCTGGTTAAATTTTGTCAAGGAATCCAGTCTGCTTCAGCTATTGATTCTTATGTTTTACCAATTCCTTGGGATATGCCAGGATATCAAGACAAAGTGGTTATGGCTGCTGGAACATTTACGCAAGGGTCTTCGATTGAATTGTCATGTGATGGACCAATAAGAAAACCATATATTGCTTATTTACAAGGATCTTTAATGTACCCTTATGGTAAGTTGGCAATTATTAAAGCTTTAGAATATATAAAAAAATAGATTAAGATCTTAATCTATTTTTTGAATATATAAATCATCTTTGGCATCAATAGTAATAGTTGAACCAAATTTGACATCATTGTTGATAATTTCATTAGCAATTAAATTTTCCACAGTTTTAGTAACAAATCTTTTAATTGGTCTAGCTCCATATCGTTCATCATATGAATTTTCCACAATATAATTTTTAGCTTTATCAGTTAAAATAACATGTAACTGTTTATCAGATAATCTTTTTTCAATGTCGTGGATAATTTTATCTAATATTTCATAAATTACATCTTTGGTTAATGATTTAAAGACGATGATTTCGTCGATACGGTTAATAAATTCTGGTTTAAATGTTTTTCTTAATTCATCCATAACTAATTCATCAGCGTTATCTAGGTTATCCAAAATATATTCACTACCTAAATTAGATGTCATAATAATAATTGTATTTTTAAAATCAACAGTTCGACCCTGTGAGTCGGTAATTCTTCCATCGTCCAATATTTGTAATAAAATATTGAAGACATCCTTATGAGCTTTTTCAATTTCATCAAACAAAACGATACTATATGGATTTCTTCTAACTGCTTCAGTTAATTGTCCTCCATCATCGTAACCAACATATCCTGGGGGAGAACCGATTAAACGAGCAACAGAATGACTTTCCATATACTCACTCATATCAATTCTGATCATATGACGTTCATCATCAAATAATTCATAAGCTAAAGTTCTTGCTACTTCCGTTTTGCCAACTCCGGTTGGTCCTAAAAATATGAATGAACCGATTGGTTTGTTTGGATCTTTAATGCCAGCACGGGCTCTAACGATAGCTTCGCTAACTAATTTAATTGCATCATCTTGACCCTTAACTCTTTTTTTCATGTTATCATTTAATTTTAACAACTTATCTTTTTCACTATCAACTAATTTGCTAATTGGAATATTAGTCCATTTTGAAATTATTTTAGCAATATCGTTATCATCGACGGTGTCACTTAAAATTTCAGATTTATTTTTACTATTTAATTCAGCTAACTCTTTTTCTAGTTGTGGTAGGGTACCATGACGTAATTTAGCTGCAGTTTCTAAATCATATTCATTTTCTGCTTTCTCTAATTTATGTTGGGTAGTATCAATTTCTTCTTTTTTCTTATTGATTAAAGTGTTGATATTTTTTTCTTCTTCCCAACTTTTTCTCAATGTATCTTCTTTAGCTTTTAATTCAGAAATTTTATTGTCGATTTCTTCTTTACGATGTTTAGATATATCATCCTTTTCTTTTTTCAAAGCTTCTTTTTCAATTTGTAATTGCATGATATTTCTAGTTAAAGTATCTAATTCGGTTGGAACTGATTCCATCTGAACTTTAATAGTAGCACATGCTTCATCAATTAAATCTATTGCTTTATCTGGTAAGAATCTATCAGTGATATAACGATCTGATAAAGTAGCTGCCGCAATTAAAGCTTTATCTTTAATATTAACTCCGTGGTAGACTTCTAATTTTGGTTTTAAACCTCTTAGAATTGTAATTGTGTCGATCACACTTGGTGGATTAACTAAGATTTTTTGAAATCTTCGCTCTAAAGCCCCATCTTTTTCAATATATTTACGATATTCATTTAAAGTGGTAGCACCAATACAGTGTATTTCTCCACGTGCCAGCATAGGTTTTAACATGTTACCGGCATCCATTGCACCTTCTAAAGCACCAGCACCTACAATCATATGAATCTCATCGATAAACATAATAATTTCACCGTTAGAATCTTTTATTTCTTTTAAAACGGCTTTGAGTCTTTCTTCAAATTCACCACGATATTTAGCACCGGCAATTAAAGCCCCCATATCAAGTTCCCATATTCGTTTATTTTTTAAACTATTAGGTACATCTCCTTTAAAAATACGAGTAGCTAGTCCTTCGACAATCGCAGTTTTCCCGACTCCTGGTTCACCAATTAAAACAGGATTATTTTTCGTTTTTCTAGATAATATTCTAGTTATACTTCTTATTTCATCATCTCGACCAATGACTGGATCAATTTTGTTATCTTTTACTGCTTGTGTAATGTCTCGTCCATATTTTTCTAAGACATTTTCCAAATTTTCTTGGTATGGATTCATAATATCCCTCCTTTTTTAACGTTGAATATCTAATCAACGAAGTCATTATAGCATTATTTTTAGCACTTGTCAATATAGAGTGCTAAAATTGTCGAATTTATATTTTGTATGTTATAATAATTTATAGAGGTATATTTTATGAATTTAAACCGATTATTTTTGCTATTTATGTGTTATTCAGTTATTGGATGGTTCATTGAAGTAATTCATGTTTTTTTGTCTGATAAAAAATTAATTAACCGTGGTTTTTTAATTGGACCTTATTGTCCTATATATGGATTAGGTGGTGTGCTTACAGCGATAATTTTAACTAAATACAAAGATAATGTTATTGTATTATTTGTTATGTCAATGTTTTTGTTTGCTGTTTTAGAATATTTTACTAGTTATTTAATGGAAAAGTTATTCAAGGCTAGATGGTGGGATTATTCTAATTATCGTTTTAATCTGAATGGACGAGTTTGTTTAGAAAATCTAATACTTTTTGGCTTATTAGGGTGCATTGCTGTTTATGTTACCAATCCTTGCTTTATTTGGTTGTTTAGTTTAGTTAGTTCTACTACTTTAAAAACAATAGCGATTGTTTTATTTATCTTTTTTATTTGTGATTTATTTTTGTCTTTAAAAATAATTAATAGCTTTAAAAATACCACTTTATGTTTTGTAAAAAAAGATAATACGGAAGAATTAACTAAAAAAGTCAAAGAAATTTTACTTAGTAAATCGGTATTAACGAAACGTTTAATAGTAGCTTTTCCTAAATTTAAAGCAGTTATAGACTCACATATAAAAAATAAAAAATTTCATAAAAAAAGTTAATAAACGAATAAAAAATTATGAATTTTTACATGGCTGTTTACTGCAATTTAAACGGTTTATAGAAAAAGAGATACATGTTCATTGTAATTTTTAATTAAGTCTATATTTAGACTTTTTTTCATATTATTTTATAGGTGATGATGTGAAAAAGTTGTTTTTATTCTTGCTATTAATGATTCCGTTAAATGTTGAAGCTTATAGTAGTAGTGCGAGCAGTGTAGTCTTAATGGACATGGATAGTTTGAATGTGATTTATAGTGAAAACATGAATGATATAAGAGGAGTAGCTTCTATTTCTAAGATAATGACAGCAATAGTGGCGATTGAAAATGCTGACATCACTAATAAAGTAACAATCGGAAAAGAGATAACAAAAGCGTATGGATCAGGTATTTATATCAAACAGGGAGAAGAAATCACGCTAGAGGCTTTATTATATGGACTTATGCTAAGAAGTGGTAATGATGCAGCCTTAGCTATTGCTAATTATGTTGGAGGTGATGTTAAACAATTTGTTGCAATGATGAATCGAAAAGCGGTGGAAATAGGAATGACAAATACTACTTTCAATAACCCTCATGGATTAGATGAGGATGGTGGGAATTTATCCACAGCTTATGATATGGCAATTCTTACTAGTTATGCAATGAAAAACGAAACATACAAAAAAATTGCAAGTACAAAAAGTTATACGGTTAAAACAAACATGAATTATTATTCGTGGGTAAATAAACATCGATTATTACATAGTAATAAATATGTAACAGGAGGCAAAACGGGATTTACAGATACTGCTAGAAGGACTTTAGTAACAACGGCTTCTTTAAACAATGTCAATTTAGTGGTTGTTACATTAAATGATGGCAATGATTTTAACGATCACATTAGTTTATTTGATGAAGCATTTGCTAATTATTCTAGTTATCAAATTTTAAAAAAAGGAGAAATAGAGATAATAGATGAAAAATATTATTTAGATCAATTATATATTGAGAATGATTTTTATTATACGTTAAACAATAACAAAAAAAATGAAGTGTTATTAAATTTCAAATTAGAAAAAAAACAAAATTACAATTCCAATGATTGTGTTGGAATTGTTGAGATTATAATCAATAATAATAAAGTTTCTGAGGAGAAGATATATGTCCAAAAAAAAGAAAAAGTTGGATTTTGGCAAAAATTGAAAGAGTGGTTTAATAATTTATGGTAAATAAAATATGGAGTTTTTTAATCATTATAGGTATTTTATTTTGTTTAACTACCAATAAAATTGGTTTATTAAATGAAGAAATTTTAAACAGTGCGAAAACGTCTTTTGAAATGATTATCAAAATTTTTCCAGTGATGGCATTATGGTTAGGTATTGCTAAAATAGCAGAAGCAAGTGGACTTTTAAAAAAACTGTCTTTGAAAATTTCTAGACCTTTAAAATTTATATTTCCAGAAATTCCGACCGGTCATGAATCATTGAGTTATATTAGTTCTAATATAATTGCAAATATGTTTGGTTTAGGCAATGCGGCGACACCTTTTGGTTTAAAAGCAATGCAATCACTACAAGAGTTGAATAAGACAAAAGATACGGCTAGTCGATCGATGATCACATTTTTAGTTATAAATACAAGTGGCGTAACATTGATACCTACTACTATTATTTCTTTAAGAATGATGTATGGAAGTGCCAATCCTACTAGTATTGTTTTCCCTTGTATCATAATAACTATATTAGGAACGATATCAGCTTTGATTATCGATCGTTTCTTTGCGAGGATATCATGATTTCTAATCTTATTATACCTTTAGTAGTTTTATTTGTGATTATTTATGCTAACTTTAAAAAAGTTTCTGTTTATGATACGTTTATTGAAGGAGCAAAAGAAAGTTTTGCGATGATATTAAAACTTTTTCCTTGTCTTTTGGCGATGATTTTAGCCGTGAATATTTTTTTAAAGAGTAATATTGTATCTGCATTATTTAGTTTTATTTCTTCAATTCCTAATGAAATTTTGCCTATGATTATTATGCGACCAATATCTGGGACTTCATCTTTGGCTATTTTGACCAATATATATGAATCTTTTGGACCAGATAGTCCGATTGGAATTTTAGCATCGTATATTCAAGGAAGTACAGACACTACTTTTTATATTGTGACTTTATATTTTGGTAGTATTGGAATCCATAAAATTAGATATGCCCTATGGGCGGGACTCTTATCTGATTTAGTAAGTATGTCAATTAGTATTCTATTTGTTAATTTTATTTTCAACTTGTTTTAAACATTTAATAATGATATTCTATAATAAATAGAGGAGAAGTTATGAAAAAGTTGGTAGTATTATTAATCAGTGTTATAGTTTTAGAAATTTTAGTCGGTTGTGGCAATACAAAAACTTTAACTTGTACTCAAAGAACTGAAGAAGGTTTAACTAGTACTGCTGTAGTTAAATTAAAAACGACGAATTAGTTTCAGGTAAACAAAAAAATTAAGATGACCTTAACAGAAAATATGGAACCATATTTTAAAGGGTTTAAAGACATTTTAGTTTCATCTGTCGATAAGCTAAAAGATTATGAAGGTATTGAAATCAAAAGTAATGATAATGGTAAAAATAAAATTGAAATAGTTGTTGCTTTTGATGATAAAAAAATAAATGATAAAGCTAGATCTGAACTTGGATTTGAAAATGGAATATTTTACGATAGTGTCGAGAAATCTTTAAAAGAAGACGGATTTGTATGTGAATAGAACTTTAGGTTTTATTTTCTTGTGAATCTTTAATTTTTTTTATATAATAATTATAGGTGATTTTTATGGAGCGATTGCAAAAATATATTGCTAATACAGGGTATTGTTCAAGAAGAAAAGCAGAGGAATTAATAAAAAAAGGATTAGTTAAAGTTAATGGCGAAGTTGTGATAGAACTGGGAACTAAAGTGAGCATTAAGGATCAGATCATGATCAAAGATAAAGTTCTTACACAAGAAGATAAAGTTTATTATCTTCTTTATAAGCCAAGAGGT